>JBAUOG010001187.1:0-10806 GCA_049579625.1 Bryobacteraceae bacterium | reverse complement strand
GATAAACTGTCTCATATCGCTGCAAACGTTCCTTTCAAACGTCTGGGCGTAGCGTACTCTACGCTGCGCCCCTCTGCAGCGCTCTCATAGAATCACAGAACCCACTAAGTAATTTGCCCCACGGAATCAGTCGGTTGGGTGGCAACCTGAGCGGAAGCCGACTCGCCCCGCTTGATCATAAGAGCGTTGGAGTGGGCCAGGTTGTTGACTGTTGGAAACCTGTGGCGGGGTTGCTTACCCCGCCTGCCCGGGGGAATGGCACAAACCCCTGGTTGGGTCGTTCCGCATTTTCATGAGCAGCAATGAACGGATTCAACAAGGACTTCGTTTCGCAAAAAGCGGGAATGTTCTTCACCCGCTCTGTGGGTCTGCCGTCGGTCTGTTGACAAAGACGTACCAAGAAATAGATAAGTTATTTATAATCTGTGATTTGAGTTCGAATGCGCACCGCCAGAATCCGCCCGGGACTTCGTTTCGCAAAATGAGGTTGTTCCAGGTTGTTCCCAAAATAGTGGCCTTTCGCCGTTCGCTTGGGTTCGTTCTTTCCGGCTCCAGGATCTGCCGAGCGGAGCGCAGCGTTCACCATCCAAATGTCAGCAAATAGGCGAGGCGTCAACCCAAACACGAGAGTAAGATGACCTTATGTCAATTGGCGCGTCCTTTCTACCTGAATACGAGCACGAGATGAGCACCACCCGGAAGTTTCTGGAACGGGTTCCCGACGAAAAATGGGATTGGAAGCCGGACCCGAAGTCGATGACCCTGGGAGGTCTGTCGACGCACATCGCCCAAATGCAGGCCTGGGGCGAAGACACGATGAAGCTCCCCAAATATGATCTGGCGGGGTATAAGCCCCCGAAGCTCGACAACAAGGCCGCATTGCTAGCGGCGTTCGACACCGGCGTAGCCAGATTCAAGGCGGCGATGGCGGCAGCGAGGGACGAAGAATGGACGGCGCCGTGGAGCCTTACTTCAGGGGACCACGTTATCTTTGCGATGCCGCGAGTGGGGGCCATTCGAAGTATGATCTTCAACCACACCATCCATCATCGCGGACAACTGAGCGTCTATTTCCGGCTGCTCGGTGTACCTGTTCCGGGTGCGTATGGTCCGAGCGCGGACGAAATGTAATTCGAGAAGCTATGTGCAGAAGTATCAAGGTATTGAGGAAGCCGGGTGAGCCCGCGACGGCGGAGGACGTTGAGAAGGCCGCACTGCAGTTCGTGCGGAAGATCAGCGGATTCCACAAACCGTCGCAGGCCAACCAGGCGGACTTTGAGCGCGCGGTACAGGATGTTGCCGAGGCAAGCCGGCGATTGCTCGACGAAATCGAGGCCAGGAACACGCGCCGCAAGGTCGCGAGCCCACCGGAACAAAGCACAGCGGCCGGCTGATGGCCTGGCCGCCGCTGTGGCATCATCACACAGAGGTTTCCATGAAAAAGACCATGTTGTTCGTTTACGCCTGCGCTGCTCTGGTCGCCGTGTCGGCCGCTGCCTTTGCGCAGGAACCGGCTAACCCTAACCCGCTGAGCGGAGGCGAAAAGGGGTTCTACATGATGGTGAGTGGATCGCTGATCGCCGGTGCCGAAAAGATGCCGGAGGAGAACTACTCCTTCAAACCAACGCCCGACGTTCGAAGCTTCGGCCAATTGGTTGGTCACGCGGCGAACGCTCAGTATATGTTTTGCTCGATGGCTGCGGGCGAGAAGAACCCGAATACGGTAAATATCGAACAAACCGTGACGTCGAAAGCCGGCCTGGTACAGGCGCTCAAAGACGGCGTTGCGTACTGCAACAAAGTCTATGGCGCAATGACGGACGCGCAGGCCAGCCAGGTTGTGAAGATGTTCGGCCGGGACCTGGCGAAGCTTACCGTGTTGACCGTGAACACGGCACACGCCGACGAGCACTACGGGAACATGGTCACGTACCTGCGGCTGAAGGGTATTGTGCCGCCGACCAGCGAACCGAAGAAGTAATCGCCAATATTGAGAAGGTGATCAAGGGTTCGAAGGCTGGCCGCGACCGTTTGGCGATCGTTGAGAAGAGGGTGGCCGCGCGCAAAGCCGCATTGTTTGCGAAAGTGAAGCGGGCCTCGGCCTGACCTATCGCTACGCCTTCGGGTGAGCGCGGTCGTAGACTTCCATCAGCTCGCGCAGTGAGACTTGCGTGTACTTCTGCGTAGTCGACAGTCGCGCGTGACCAAGCAGTTCCTGAATGGCGCGCAGGTCGGCGCCGTCGGCGAGCAAATGGGTGGCGTACGCATGGCGGAAACTGTGCGGATGAACGGTGGAGTCGCCCGTGGCCAACAATGCGTAGAGTTTGACGAGCCGTCGAACCTGGCGATCGCTGAGGCGGGCGCCGCGGCCACTGAGGAAGAGGGCGCGCTGATCGGGTGCCGCGACGCGGGCTGCCAGATAGCGATCGATGGACGACATGGCACGAGATCCAATGGGCACCTGCCGTTCCTTGTTGCCTTTGCCGCGCACCTTGAGCCAGCCTTCGTTGAAGTCGATGTCGTCCAGGTTGATGCCGACAAGTTCGCTGATGCGGACACCGCAGCCGTAGAGCAACTCCAGGAAGGCCAGGTCGCGGTCGCGCGAAGCTTTCTCGGGCACATCGCCGGTTTCCACGGCATCCAGGATGCGGTTGGTCTTTTCAGCGGACATCACTTCGGGAACGCGCTGCGGGATCTTGGGCGTCTTCAGGCGCGCGGCGACGTTGCGAGCGAGAACGCCTTCCTGCTGCAGGAAGTTGAACAGTGAACGGACGGCGGCGAGCTTGCGGCGGATGCTGACGGGGCTCAGGTTCTGATCGTACAGGCTGCCCAGCCATTCGCGAAGGATGGCGAGATCGAGGTTTTCCACCGCCGGTGGAGTGACTCCGGGTGGAGAGAAGTAGTCGACAAACTGGTTCAGATCGGATTCGTAGTTGCGCTGCGTGTGGCGAGAAGCGCCGCGACGGTCGAGTTCGGCGATGTAGAGATGTATGGAATCGCGGAGAGATGGCACCCGGGTCTCTGGATTGATCTTCGCACCAGTAGACGGAAAGGGGGAAGGGGTCCCGCGTTACTAAACCTTACGTGAGTGGGCGGATGAAGCCCGCCCCACTCGCACTATAGCGTTTTCAGGTATGCGATGACGTTGTCTTTTTCTTCATCCGACAACATGTCCGCATAAGAAGGCATGCCGTTACCGCCACTGTTGATAAGCGCTTTCACATTATCCGCATTGACCGGCTTCCCATTGACAAGCTTGTCGCGTTTGAAGAGCCCCTTGAGTGAGGGACCCATTTTGCGCTCGTCCGTATCGGTGTTGTGGCAGACGGCACACTGCTCAAAGGTCTCTTTTCCTTTGGCAGCATCGCCCGCCTTCGCAGCGTACGTGAGGGGGCAGCAGAGGGCGACCAAGCCAATTGCTCCAATGATCCGTAGTTTCATGAAAATAAGCTTCTCCGAGGAAATAGACGACCAATTTAGTCTACAACTGAAATCCAGTTTACAACGCCTGCCCCGGGGTGTCTTTGTGGATATTTCTGAAGGCCGGAACCAATGCTCCGGAAGGCCGTCCAGTAGATAAGGCAAGCCACGCAGCCTTGAACTGTTACATAATGTAGGCTATCCGGTGACTGGCCCCCGTTGAGTGCAGCACTGAGATCGTCCTTGGATCTCCTGGAGTAAAGAATTCCCATGCTCAACCGAGCTTTTGTCTTGTTTTTGTCCCTAACGGCAGTGACCCTGCTGGCAGCTTCTTCCGGCCAGGATGTGACCAACATGACGACTCCGCCCAAAATGGGGCCGGTGGAGTTCTTCCCGGAAGACCAGGTGAAGCCAGGGATGATGGCCGTGGCTTGGACCGTGTTCCAAGGCTCGCAGCCCGAGGCCGTGCCGGTGGAGATCATCGGCACGTGGAAGAACGCCTGGGGGCCGAAGCAAGACATTATCGTGGCGAAGATGACCGGCAAGGCAAGCCGCACCAACGTCGCGGGCGGCATGAGCGGGAGCCCGGTGTATATCGACGGCAAGCTGGTGGGGGCCATCTCGCTGCGGCTGAGCACCTTCTCGCCGGACTCCATCTGCGGCATCACGCCCATCAAGCTGATGGCCGAGATCAACGAGTTCGACACCAGCAAGCCCTCCGATAGCAAGACGCCGGACAAGCTGACCACACGCGCCTCAGCGCAGTCGATGGAGCTGCCGGGTGAGTTGCTGTCAAGAGTTGTGGCGGCCGGCGCGCACGGCACTCCGTTTTCCGACCGCGCTCCGATGATGATACCGATTGCGACGCCGGTGACGATGTCGGGATTCAGCGACGAAGCGGTGCATGAGTTTGCACCTGTGTTCGAGCAACTGGGCCTGACGGCGGTGCAAGGCGGTAGTTCGGGAGCACTCGATTCGGCCCAGCCGGCGAAGGACTGGCAGACCTCGTTGCAACCCGGCGAGGGTGTGGCGGCGGTTCTTGTTTCCGGCGATATGACGATGACTGCAGGTGGCACCGTGACGTATAACGACGGCAAGCGCGTGCTGGCCTTTGGGCACCCGATGTTCAACCTGGGCAGCGTCGATATGCCGCTGGCCAAGGAAGACATTATCTTCACGCTGGCATCGGCGTACCAGCCAACCAAGATGGGGAATACTTCGGAAGTGGTCGGCGCGTTGCGGCAGGACCGGCACAGCGGCATCGAAGGCCAGCTGGGAATTGCGGCACAAATGATTCCGGTGAATCTGCATGTGCGATCGTTGAACCCGGACAACTCGCTGCGCAAGAGCAGAGACTTCCATTTCAACGTGTTCGTGGACCAGAAGTGGACGCCGTACCTGATGATGGCGACCATGTTCAGCTCGATCTCAAACCTCAACGATTTTTCGGACGAAGCGACGTACCGGCTGAGCGGCCAGCTGAAGCTGGAGGGCCAGGATCCGATCCAGTTGAGCACGATGCAGGCACCGGCCGAAGCTCAGGTTCCGACGCCCATGCTACTGGCTGGATGGTGGGCGGAGAAGTTCAACCGCCTGCTGATCAATCCGGTGAAAATGCCAACGGTTCAGGCGGTGGATGCGACTGTCGATCTGATTCCTGAGCGCCGCATCGCACAGATTGAATCGGCGTGGATCGCGGACAACAAGGTCAATGCCGGCACCGATGTCACGGTAAAAGTGTTCCTGCGCCAGTTCCGCGGCGAACGAATTGAGCGCGAGGTGAAGGTGAATATTCCGGCGGGCATGCCGCGCGGAGAACACCGAATTCTTTTCAGCGACGCGGAGACGCTTAATCGCTTCCAGAGCATCGCCGGCTCACTGAACAACTTCGTGGACGTGCGGCAAACGGTGACCATGCTGAACCAGGAGCGGAGCAACAACCGGCTCTACGTGTCCCTGATTGAATCGCAGCCCACGGTTTATTCGGATGAGAAGGTATTGCCGAGCGTGCCAGCGTCGGTACTAAACGTGATGCAAACGGGGCGATCGGCGAACCATCAGTTCGTCAGCGCGCCCGAGAGCAGCTTCGAACAGGCGTCGATCCCGTTCGAGGTGGTGGTCACCGGCAATTATTCACTCAAAATTAACGTCAATTAGAAAGCCTACAACTTCATTTTTCATGCGCAAATTTTTCGGCTCGGTCAGGGCCGCCGCATTCGTTGTGCTGGCGGTAACCACACCCTTCTGCCTCGCGGTTGACACGCACGTCTGGCAACAAAACGAACAGGCTGAATTCGAACGAGGAACGCCCAAGAATATTTCTATTCGCAGCGACGGGCGGCTGACGCTGGCACCCGTATTCAAGGAGTTGTTGGATGCCAGCGTGCCCTATCTGTGGACCGTCACGCAAGACTCCAAGGGAACACTGTACTGTGCCGGAGGCGCGCCCACGGGAGCAACAACGAAGATTTTCGCCGTCACGCCCGACGGGAAGAGCAAGACCTTTGCCGAGCTAAACGGCCTGGAAATCCACGTACTGGCAGTGGATACCAAGGACCGGGTTTATGCCGCCGTACTGCCGGACGCTAAGATCTACCGCATCGATCCAGCCGGCAAGAGCGAGGTGTTCTTCGACACCAAGCAAAAGTATGTGTGGGCGATGAGGTTCGATTCCGCAGGCAACCTGTTTGTGGCCACCGGGGACCAGGGTGTGATCTACAAAGTGACGCCTGACGGCAAAGGCACGGAGTTCTTCCGCACCGAAGAGACGCATGCGCGTTCGATGATTGTGGATCACGCGGGCAACGTGATTGTGGGCACTGAGCCGAGCGGGCTCGTGCTGCGCATCTCGCCGCAGGGGACGAGCTTTGTGTTGTTCCAGACCGCGAAAAAAGAAGTGACGGCTGTGGCGGAGCGCGACGGCGTGATCTACGCAGCATCGGTTGGACAGAAAACGGCAGGTCCGCCGCCTGGCCCCCCTGCGCCGGTTCCCGGTGCGCCCGCCGCACCGGCCGGAGGGCCACTACACGTTACGGCCGGGGCAGCGGGGGAGCATGCGACTGCGCCAGCCCCGCCGCCGGCGAACCTGGCATTTGGCAGCAATGCACTAAGTGGCGGTTCGGAGTTTTATCGCATCGAAACCACGGGCTTTGCCGAGAAGCTTTGGGCATCCACCAGCGACATCATCTACGCGATCGGTTTCGATGGGTCGGGGAAACCGCTTTTGGGGACGGGGAATAAGGGTCTGATTTACCGCGTGGATTCGGATCTGATGTCGACGCAGCTCCTGACGGCCGGACCAACCCAGGTGACGGACTTCGCGAACGGGCGCAACGGCACTGTCTATGCGGTCACGGGCAACGTGGGCAAGCTGTACTCGATTGGACCCGGATTCGAACAGTCGGGATCGCTCGAAAGCGACGTGCTGGACGCGGGGAGCTTCACGTATTGGGGCAAGGCGCATCTGAAAGACGACCTGCACGGCGGCACGGTGGGGCTGGAGACGCGCAGCGGAAATCTTTCCCGGCCGCAGAAGAACTGGTCGGAGTGGCAGAAGGCCGCAGTGAGCACGTCTGGCGGCCAGGTGGAATCGCCCGCCGCGCGCTTCCTTCAGTACAGGCTCACACTGAGCCGCGGCGGCCCGGATGAGACACCTACAGTGAGTGATGTGGAGCTAGCGTACCAGCAGAAGAACGTGGCGCCTCGGGTGAGGCAAATCGAGGTGGGGCCAACCAATTACCGTTTATCGGGCGGCATCAATCTGTTGGAGCGATCGATACAGCCTTCGGGCTCGCCCAGCTCGCTGACGCTGCCTCCGGTGGGACAGAAGAGAACCGGCAATCCCCCCACAACGCTCGAATTGAGTGCGGGCGTGACGTTGCAATACGCCAAGGGCTACATCACCGCCCGGTGGAGCGCCGGCGATGAGAATGGCGATCCATTGATTTACAAAGTGGAGATCCGCGGCAAAGGCGAGCCGGGCTGGCATTTGTTGAAGGATAAACTCAACGAGAAGCAGTGGAGCTGGGATGGCAGCGCCTTCCCGGATGGTGAATACACGTTGCGGGTAACGGCTAGCGATGCTCCGGGCAATACTCCCACTGACGCTCTGACTGCTTCGCTCGAGAGCGATCCGTTTACGATCGACAACACGCCGCCCGAGATTCTGAACGGCAAGGTCAGTAAAGCCGGCGCGAGCAGCGTGATCACCTTCACGGCCAAGGACGCACTAAGCTGGGTTGACAAGGCTGAGTATTCCGTGGACGGCGGCGATTGGATACTGCTCGACCCAGTGAATCGCGTGACTGATTCGCAAACCCTCGAGTTCAAGCTGACGTTGCCAGCAGGTGACGGAACGGCGCGGGTGGTTGCGGTGCGAGTGTTCGACGATGACGACAATGTGGTAGTGACGCGGTATATGGTTCCGTAAAGGTTGATCAAGAACGATGGTTGACTTCGGCGTCATACCCGAGCGCACAGCGCTGGTGAACGTTGACATGCAATGTTGCTTCGTCGAGGGCTACCGCATTTCGGTCCCAGACGGCCCCGCGGTGTTGGGTCGTGTCAACCACCTCGCGGCAGCCTGCCGCAAGGCCGGCATCCTGGTCATACACACGAGCATCGTTTACCGTCCGGACGGTTCGAACGTGGGCATCGTTAAGGAATTCGACCCGGTCTCGATTAAGAGCGGGATTCTGAACAAAGGCGCGGAAGGCGCGGCGTTGCACCCGAAGCTGGTCGTGGAGAAGGGTGACATCCTGCTCGACAAACCCCGCTTTGGTGCGTTTCATATGACCGACCTGGAGTTGATTCTCCGCGCACGTGGAATCGAATCCATTATTGTGAGCGGCTTGGCGACAAATATCTGCTGCGAATCAACCGCGCGTGAAGCAGCCGTGCGCAATTTTCGGGTGTTCTTCTTGAGCGACGGCACCGCGACCTTCGGTATTGGAGATATTACGGCCGCCGACTTGCAAAGAGCAACCTGCGCCACACTGAGCTTGCTATTCGCTCAAGTACTGACCGTTGATGAAATGGTCGCGAAGATCGAAAGCGGCGTGCGGCCACTGACGTCCTAACGCCGCTTGGCCTTGATCACGATCGGCGTGGCATCGAAGCCGAAGTATTCGCGCAGCTTGTTCATGAGAAAACGTTCGGCGGAGAAGTGCAGCTTCTCAGCTTGATCTGTGAAGACAACGAACGTGGGCGGGCGGATGCTCGCTTGCGTGATGTAGTAGATCTTCACTTCGCCTTCGAACTTCAATGCCTCGGCGAAACGGTTCAACTGGCCAGTGGTGATTCGTTTCGAAGCCGAATCGAAAGCGCGCCGGACGGTGGCGAAAATCTTCCGGATGCCTTCTTTGTTCAGGGCGGAAGCAAAAATGACCGGCGCATACTCGAGGAACTTCAGTTCGTCGCGAATCGCCTCCGTGAAGGCGCGCTTGCTCTTGCCGGCCGCTTCGGCGGCATCCCATTTGTTGACGACCAGGATGACACAGCGCCCTTCTTCGTGCGCATAACCAGCAATGGTGGCGTCAGCGGCCACTACCCCTTCCATTGCGTCGATGATCAGCAGGACGACGTTCGCCATTCGGATGTTACGGCGGGCCATGACGACGCTCAGTTTCTCTGTCATCTCGGTGGTCTTGCCTTTGCGGCGGATGCCCGCGGTGTCGACAAACCGGTAGGTGGTATTGCCCTCAATCACCGTTTCGTCGACCGCATCTCTGGTTGTGCCGGCGATGGGAGAGACGATGGCGCGCTCCGCCCCCACCAGCGCGTTCAGCATGGTCGACTTGCCGACGTTCGGACGTCCGATGATGGCCACTTTGATGCGGCGCTGCTTGGCCTCTTCCTCTTCTTTGGCCGCCTGCATTGCGGCGTCTGCGACAGGAAAGGTCTTGGTGACGTGGTCGAGCAGGTCCTGGAGACCGAGCCGGTGCTCGGCTGAAACCGGGAAGATATCGCTGAGGCCGAGTGAGTAAAACTCGTGTACCAGGTCTTCGCGAACCGGTGCGTCGATCTTGTTCACGACCAGCGAAATCGGCTTGTTCAGCGGGCGCAGCAACTGGATCAGGTTGCGGTCGGAGCCGGTGATTTCGGCGCGCCCGTCGATCACGAAGAGGATATGCGAGCAGTCTTCGAGCGCAAACCGGGCCTGCCGGAGAATCTGGCTGGGGATGAACTGGTCGTCGTTGGGAACGATGCCGCCCGTGTCGATGAGGCCAAAGTGTTTTCCGCGGTGGACCGCTTCGCCGTAAATCCGGTCGCGCGTAATTCCTGGTTCGTCGCCCACGATGGAGCGCCGGTCACCCAGTATCGCGTTGAATAGGGTGGACTTACCTACATTTGGCCGGCCAACAATCACTACTGTTGGCAGCATTTCATCGGTCGTCATTGCGTCTTAAGCTTCGCATAACCGAGGGCTGGGACTAGGGTTTCACCTAGGATTGATGGTGCGCATGAGACCATAGGATTTGTAAATGGCAGCAGAGACACAGTTTCAAAACACCCGAAATATAGCAATCATCGCGCACGTCGACCATGGAAAAACCACGTTGGTGGACGCCATGCTGCGCCAGAGCGGCATTTTTCGGGCCAACGAAGAATTAACAGAACGCGTGATGGATTCAAACGATCTTGAGCGCGAGCGCGGGATCACCATTCTCGCCAAGACCACCGGTGTCCGATACCACGGCACCAAGATCAATATTGTCGACACACCGGGACACAGCGATTTTGGCGGCGAAGTGGAACGCGCACTCAAGATTGTGGATGGGGTGATGCTGCTGGTCGACGCCAGCGAAGGGCCGCTGCCGCAGACACGTTACGTGCTGACGAAGGCTTTGGAAGCGAGGCTGCCACCGATCCTGGTAATCAACAAGATCGATCGCCCGGACGCGCGCATTCAGGAAGTATTGAACGAGGTCTACGACCTATTCATCGATCTGGACGCGACCGAAGATCAGCTCAGTTTCCCGGTGATCTATACCAACGGCCGGGCCGGCATCGCGAAGATGGACCCGGCGGACGATAGCGACACGCTACAGCCGCTGTTTGAAACTATTCTGAAGCATGTGCCGCCGCCGAAGGGCAATCCGGACGAGGTGCTGCAACTTCTGGTTGCGAATCTCGATTACAGCGACTACCTGGGGCGGCTGGCGATTGGCCGCGTATTCAACGGAACGCTGAAGCTAGGCGACGACGTCAGCATTGCCAAGCTGGACGGGACGTTCCATAAGACGCGCATCACAAAGCTGTTCTCCTTCGAGGGTTTGAAGCGCGTGGACGAGACCATCGGCAAGCCGGGTGACATTCTGGCGATCGCCGGAGTGGAAGGCATCACAATCGGCGAGACGGTGACTTCGGCAGATAACCCACAGCCGC
>JBAUOG010001186.1:0-8057 GCA_049579625.1 Bryobacteraceae bacterium | reverse complement strand
CTCGCCCAGCCGTGGTGAGCCGGAGTTTCGCACAGCAGTTTTTCCCGGGCGCCGACGCACTTGGGCGCACATTTGGGATTGCCACACCAGGGGAGGTTGCTCCTGCTAGTCATGAGATCGTCGGCGTTGTCGCCGACTCGCGATATCGGACTATGCGAGAGTCGCCGCCCACGTTTTATGATCTGCTCGACGAAGAGACGATCAAGTTTTCTGACGGCATGGCGCTACATATCAGCACACACGGCGATCCGGGACCCGTCATCCAAAAGCTGCGCGTGGTCCTCGGCTCCATCGGCAGCGGCCTGGTGCCCACTGACGTGGCCACCATGGACCAGGAGATCGAAACCTCACTTTGGCAGGAACGCCTGTTGGCCACGCTCGCCTCCACGTTTGCAATTCTCGCGGCCGTACTGGCCGGACTCGGATTGTTTGGCATGTTGGCCTATGCGGTGTCCCGGCGAACGCGCGAGATTGGCATTCGTGTCGCCGTCGGTGCCACGATCCGGCCTATTGCCGTTCTCGTGATCCGCGATGCCGCCTCGTCCGTCGTCCCCGGCGTGCTGCTCGGTGCAGCCATTTACGCTGCGTCCTCGCGTGCGATAGCCGCCTTGCTTTACGGTGTCTCTCCTTGGGACGTAATCTCCATCGCAAGCGCTGCAGCGGGAGTCGCGGCGGTTTCGGCCGTAGCCACGTTCTTTCCGGCGATGAGAGCTATCAGTGTTCAACCATCACAGGCGTTACGCGATGAGTAGTCGATCGCTGATCTGGGCGCGTGGACACGGCTGGCCCGTCCCACACCGATAGCGGTTCGCTTTGTTGCCACCCCGCGAGCCAGTCCCATCGCTGCTCAGGTGCTCGGCTTGCCAAGAAGATTGGCTGCCATCCCGCCCCCGTAGTTTGGGTTAATGCGGAAACTGGCATAGGCGCCAGTGCCCGTGAAAGACCGCGCCGTTCAGATCGAGGTTGTCTCCCAGCGACTCGAGCATTGCCCCGTTGGCCAGCAGGAACTTAATGGCGCTCACGTCGCCGAAGTAAGCGCACGTTTGGATTAACGTGATGCCGTTCGGCGAGGCAGACTGAGCGGAATGACCTTCCGCGACATACTCAAATACCAAGTCGGTGCGGCCGTCGGATATCTTCTCAATTAGCGTCATACCGCACCACCACTATCCACGCACCAGTACCGGCCTGGCTGCTTTCTCCTCGGCTGCTTCTTCCAGTTCCCGGGTCCGCGCTACCTGGCAGTCGGCACAGTACCCACCAATCTCAGTGCGAGCCAGCAGAATCTCAAATCCGAAATCCGATTCCACCTGCTCGCGCATTCGCCGCAAGGGTTCGCCAAAAAACTCCTCGATCTTGCCGCACCGCAGGCAAACAACGTGGGCGTGCTCCTGTTTCATGCGCGTTTCGTAAAAGTGCTGCTCGCCGCTGAAGTGCATCAGGTCGAGTTCGTCCACCAGCCCGCCCTGTTTCAGCAGCTTCAAAGTCCGGTAAACGGTCACCCGGTTCAGCTTCGGATCCTTCTCGCGGGCCAGCATATAGAGGCTCTCGGCGTCCAGATGCTTACCGGACTGATCAATCAGATCCAGCAGGATTCCTCGTTGGCGGGTGAGCCGCACTCCCTGCTGCTGAAGCGACTGTTTGATTCCCTGCGCCATAGTTTATAGTTTGGCTTGTGTAATCTAAAGGCGCAAGCAGCTTATAGATCCGCCCAGGCTGGTTGGGGCCCGGGCGTCGCCGAAGCAATGGCCGGGATGGCCTGCCACCTATGTTCAAGAAAGTTCTAGTCGCTAATCGCGGAGAGATCGCCGTTCGGGTCATCCGCGCTCTCCGTGAGTGTAATGTCCGCAGCGTCGCTGTCTATTCGGATGCCGATCGGGGCGCGCTCCACGTCATGATGGCCGATGAAGCCGTCCGTCTCGGTCCGGCCCCTTCCGCCGAAAGTTATCTCGACCACGCCAAGGTTATCGCGGCCGCACATGCGACCGGGGCGGAAGCCATCCACCCCGGCTATGGGTTTCTCAGCGAGAACGCAGCCTTTGCTCACGCCTGCGAATCAGCCGGCATCAAGTTCATCGGTCCCCACTGGACCTCCATCGAACGCATGGGTTCAAAGACCGCCGCACGACGTGTGGCGATTGATGCCGGCGCGCCCGTCGTGCCCGGCACGGAGCAGGGAATCGCCAGCTTCGCCGAAGCGCGACGCATCGCTTCCTCCATCGGCTATCCCGTTTTGCTGAAGGCGGCTGCCGGCGGTGGTGGCAAAGGCATGCGCGCGGTTGCCGAGGAGAGCGAACTCGAGAGCGCCATGCGCGGCGCTGCCGGCGAAGCGGAGCGTTCCTTTGGCTCAAGCGAGGTGTATCTCGAAAAGCTCGTTGAGCGTCCGCGTCACATCGAGATCCAAATCCTCGGTGACGAGCATGGTCACCTGATCCACCTCGGTGAGCGGGAATGCTCCATCCAGCGCCGCCATCAGAAGGTGGTCGAAGAGTCGCCTTCCCCGCTGGTTCTCGAGCATCCGGACCTTCGGAACCGCATCGGCGAAGCCGCCCTGAAGATCGCTTGCTCGGTCGGGTACTGCGGCGCCGGTACGCTGGAATTCCTCGCCACCCGTGACGGCCAGTTCTACTTTCTTGAAATGAACACGCGCCTGCAGGTCGAGCATCCCATCACTGAGTGGGTTACCAGTGTCGACATCGTCCGCTGGCAGCTCCGCATCGCCGCCGGCGAGCATCTAAACATCCGCCAGGAAGATGTGGAACTGCGCGGCTCGGCGATCGAGTGTCGCGTCTACGCTGAAGATCCCGCCAACAGCTTTTTCCCGTGCCCTGGAAAAATCGTTCACTACGCCGAGCCCTCGGGTCCGGGCGTTCGAGTCGACAGCGGCGTCTACCCGGGCTGGAACGTGCCGCTCGATTACGATCCGTTGATTGCCAAGCTTTCGGTGTGGGCAGCTACCCGCGAGGAGTCCATCGACCGCATGCGCCGCGCGATTGAGGAATTCCAGATCACCGGTATTACCACCAATCTCAGCCTGTATGCCGGCCTCCTGGATGACCCCGGCTTCCGCCGCGGCGATCTTCACACCGGCTTCCTCGATCAATTTATGCCCCGCTTTTTAGCAAGTGAGCGGGCGCTTGACCCAGCCGGTCTCACAGCCGCGTTGCTCGCCGCCGCGCAGTCCGAACAACAGCTGGCATTGGTTCAAACACATTCGCAATCGGCTGATGCCTCCAGCGCATGGAGACGCAGCGGCCGCCGGGAGATGCTCCGATGAAACTCCGCGCTGATTGGAACGACGATTCTTGTATTCTCGAGATCACACCCACTGCCGATGGCCTTGGCTATAAGCTAAGTTCCGCGGAGACTGAAACGCCCGACCTGGATTCACTCGCCGGCTCCGGCCTCGCCAGCATTCTCGAAGTGATGCCGGGTGTCTATTCGGTCATTGCCGGCCACCGCAGTACTTTGGTGCGCCTTTCGCCGTCTCCGGAAGGCGGAGTGGATGTCGTATTTGGCGGCCACCGTCTGTTAGTCAATCTCGGCGACCTTCGCGATCGATCCCCGCGCGGCAAGAAAGACTTTGCCGGACCGCAGGAGATTCGCGCTCATATGCCCGGTAAAGTCATCAAGATCCTGGTCGCCAAAGGCGACCGGGTCACCGCTGGTCAGGGCGTTCTGACGATCGAGGCCATGAAGATGCAGAACGAGATGAAAGCGCCCAAAGAAGGCCTCGTCACCCGCCTGCATGCGGAAGAGGGCGCCACCGTCGCCGCCGGCGAAACGCTGATGGTGATCGAATAGACCTGAGCCGATCGGGGACACCCCGGCCTGACGTCATGTTCACTCCCAGTGTCATCGAGCGCCGGCGAAGCGTTAGCTCGCCGTGCGCGCTGCAGGCGTGTCCCCAGCGCGACGCGGCTTCGGGAGTGGCGGAGGCAGTCTTCTTCCCGCTTTCTACCGTTGGTCGCCTCCCCGAAGGCACTGAAGCCTCTGCGCGCTATCCTGGTAATCGTAATGGGCATGTGTCTCCCTGCAAGGCGAGCTTGACAGTCGCCTCGCAAGGAACTTCTCTTTATCGTGCCCATGCGGATTGTATAACCAGTTTTGCTTCGATCAATTTGGATTTGGCTTGCCGGCGCAGTCGCCATTCTCTTTTGGATTCCTTTGCTCGGCGTGATTGCGTTGTTTGACCCCAGTCAGCTCCGTCTGCGGACGGGCCGCTGGTTTCGCCGCCTGGCGCGGGTTCTCGCCCGGATCTACGGCCGGCCGATTCGGGTGTCCGGCGCTCAGAACATAACCCCAGGCCAAACCTACATCATCGTTAGTAACCATCAATCCCTCGCCGACATCCCTGTTGTTTCGCAGTTGAAGATCGATGCCAAGTGGATCACGAAGCAAGAGCTGTTCCGGATACCTGGGCTTGGCTGGATGCTTCAGATGGCCAAGGATATCCCGGTTGACCGGTCCGACCGCCGCAAAGCAGGACACGCTCTGCTCATGGCAGCCCGCTGCCTGCGTCAACACTGCTCGGTGATCTTCTTTCCGGAAGGAACGCGGTCGCCGGACGGAGAAGTGCTCCCGTTCATTGAAGGGCCATTCCAGTTGGCCATCCGGGAGCAAATTCCCATTCTGCCGCTGGTTGTGGACGGCACCAGGGACGTTTTGCCGCGGAGTTCCTGGATCTTCGGACACGCCCCTCAAATCCGTCTCCGCGTCTTAGAACCTGTTTCGGTCGAGGGTTGGCAAAAACATCAGAGCGCCCTCCTGCGGGACGAAGTTCGACAGAGAGTCGTGGATGCTCTCGATCAGTTGCGCGCCAAAGCCAACCAGCCGGCTTTGCACACCGTCTAGCCGTCACCTGCTCATGAAAGCCCGCGAGCCTGCAAAGGCTAGGTGGGTTGTCTCTCACCTATCCTGATACGATGCCAGCGTATGTTTAAACTCGTTTGGCTTGCCCTGCTGCCGCTCCTCGCTTTCCCACAACAGCTGACTACGTTCAAGGACCCGAACGCTGCACCGGAAGCCCGCGCTGCCGATCTGGTCGCGAACATGACGCTGGAAGAGAAGGTCTCGCAGATGCAGAACACCGCCGCGGAGATCAAGCGCCTCGGCATTCCGGCCTACGACTGGTGGAACGAAGGATTGCATGGTGTCGCGCGCGCGGGTCTGGCGACAGTGTTTCCGCAGGCGATCGGAGTGGCAGCGACGTTTGACACGGATCTGATGCATCGCATCGCCACGACCATCTCCACCGAAGGCCGCGCCAAATATAATGACGCGGTCCAGAAAGGCAATCATGGCCGCTACTTCGGCCTGACGTTCTGGTCGCCGAACATCAACATCTTTCGCGATCCACGTTGGGGCCGAGGGCAAGAGACCTACGGGGAAGATCCGTATCTGACCTCGCGTCTGGCAGAGGCCTTCATTCGTGGCATCCAAGGGGACGACGCTAAATACTTCAAAGCCATTGCCACAGCAAAACACTTCGCTGTTCACAGCGGACCGGAGACCACCCGCCACAGCTTCAACGTGACTCCGAGCGAAGCCGACCTCAACGATACGTACCTGCCAGCCTTCAAGGCAAGTGTGGTCGAGGCGTACTCCGTGATGTGCGCTTATAACGCGGTCGATGGTGTCCCTGCTTGCGGCAGCACCATGCTGCTCCAGGACAAGCTCCGTAAAGCCTGGGGTTTCCATGGCTACGTGGTGAGCGACTGCGGCGCAATCGGTGATTTCGTCAACGGCCACAAATACAGCCCGGACATGGCGGCTGCATCGGCCGCAGCAGTCCAAGCTGGAACCCAATTGGATTGTGGCACGGAGTACAAGAATCTCGTCGAAGCGGTACATCGCAAGCTCATTGCAGAGGCGGAGATCAACCGCGCGGTGGAGAAGTTGTTTGTGGCGCGCATCCGGCTGGGGATGTTCGATCCGCCCGAACGGGTCCCGTTCTCGCAGCTGAGCATGGCGGATGTCTCTACGGCGGACAATCAGGCTCTGTCATTGCAGGTCGCACGGGAGTCAATGGTCCTGCTGAAGAACGAGAGTTCTACACTACCGCTTGAGTCCAACCCGGGTAACGTTGCGGTGATCGGGCCCAGTGCGAACGATCCGGACGCGCTGCTCGGCAATTACAACGGCATTCCGCCACACATCATTACGCCGCTCGAAGGAATGGAACTGGCATGGGGCGAGAAAGCTGTTCACTTCGCTCAAGGCGCCACGTATACGGCGCAATCGAATGCGCTCATTCCTCCGAATGCGCTGACTCCGGCCAAGCCCGGTGGCGGCGCCCAAGGCCTGACCGTAGAGTACTTCGATAACGACGATCTCAAAGGCCAGCCAAAGCTCACCCGGACGGAGCGGCTAGGCTACCTCCGATGGGACATGCAGGACGCAAAGATCGTCGCCGCGGCTCCGCGCGAACATTTCTCTGTGCGTTGGAGCGGTCAGCTGACGGTGGGCCAATCCGGCGCATACCAACTGGGTTTTACGCGTTTGGAATGCGCCGATTGCACCGGCAAAGATTCAGCCCGCTTCTATCTGGACGGAAAGCGAATCGTATCCGACGATCAGAAGGTCCAGTGGCAGCCTTCAACGAAGATGGCTTCGGTGAATCTGACGGCGGGCAAGCACTATAAGATCAGGGTTGAATACCGGCAATCCGGCGCTGCCGCGGGCTTGGAAATTGTTTGGCACCCAGGGGCGGATATCTTGCTCAAGGACGCGCTCGACAGAGTTGCGAAGGCCGATCTCGCTGTGATTTGTCTCGGACTGAATTCGAAGCTGGAAGGTGAAGAGTCGCCGCTCAAGGAGCCGGGGTTCGAAGGTGGAGACCGCACCACGCTTGAACTTCCGTCCGGCCAGCAAGAGTTGCTCACCAAAGTGTTGGCGTTAAACAAGCCGGTTGTTTTGGTGCTGTTGAACGGAAGCGCCGTGACGCTCCCGGCCGCTTCACAGGCGCCGCGCGCCATTCTCGAGGCCTGGTATCCCGGTCAGGAAGGCGGAACGGCGATCGCCGAAACGCTTGTCGGGAAGAACAACCCAGCTGGTCGGCTTCCTGTGACGTTCTATCAATCGACAAGCGACCTGCCACCGTTCGACGATTACTCCATGAAGAATCGCACCTACCGGTATTTCACAGGTAAGCCGCTCTACCCGTTTGGCTTCGGCCTGAGCTACTCCTCATTCCAGTATTCCGATCTCACAGTAAGCCGTGGATCGGACGGGATTGCCGTTACGGCGAAAGTAAAGAACACTTCCGCGATTGGGGGCGACGAAGCTCCCCAGCTCTATTTGAGCTATCCCGGCGCGGCGAACGGACCGCAACTGGAACTCCGTGGCTTCACTCGGCTACATCTGGATGCGGGCGCGAGCCAGACCGTCCGTTTCACGCTGAAGGCCGCAGAGGTTCGTGATGGCCGAACGCTGATTAGTGTCGGCGGGGGCCAGCCCCTGGCCGGGTGGACTGGCGGGCACTTTGTGCAGCAGGAACTCGCAAAATAGAGGGCTTGTCACAACGCAAATCTTTCGCCCTCCGTTCTGCACATTCTGCGCAACCGGGACTGCCGGCGCCGTCGCGAGGGCGATTTCATTCGGCGGAAGTCACTGAGGCAACTCCTTATAACGGACCGCCGGGAAAAACTGTTCGGTGGCTTCCCAATTGCCTCATGTTCTCTTGGCTATTCAAGGATGGGTTCACATCCCCTTGTGCATCGTGCGGGAAGAGCCCAAATCCCGACCTTGAAACCCATAGCCGAGGAGAACGTGTCTGATCAAACAACCGCACATAGCATGAAGAAACTCGCCTCGCTGCTTCGAGGCGCCAGGATCTGCATGATGACGACGCATGACGCGGCCGGGAATCTTCAGAGCCGGCCTATGGCACTGCAGGAGGCCGAAGTCGATGGCGAGCTTTGGTTCTTCACCGGCCGCCATACCGACAAGGCCAAAGAACTCGAAATGGACAACCGCATCAACGTGACCGTGACGAACCCCAACAGCTACGTTTCAATGTCCGGCATCGGCACTCTGGTGGACGACAAGTCTAAGGC
>JBAUOG010001185.1:0-3862 GCA_049579625.1 Bryobacteraceae bacterium | reverse complement strand
GGTGGAGATTTCGCGGCTCCAATCGTAGCCGAAGCCCATGCGGTGCATCTGCTCCTTCATCTGCGCGATCTTGCTGATGGTCCAGTCGCGCGGATGCGTACCGCTCTTGATGGCGGCGTTCTCCGCCGGCAGCCCGAATGCGTCCCAGCCCATCGGATGGAGTACGTTATAGCCGCGCATCCACATATAGCGGGCGAGCGCATCGCCAATGGAATAGTTGCGAACGTGCCCCATGTGGAGCTTGCCGCTGGGGTAGGGCAGCATTTCGAGGACGTAGTATTTGGGGCGATCGGGAGCGTCGGCTACGTAGAGTTGCGGCGAGTTCTTCCACCGCTCGTGCCACTTGCCTTCGATTTCGTGGTGGTTAAACGCTTGTTCTGGGATACGAGCTCCTTCAATGCCATAACGTTACGCAAATCGTCGCCCGGGTTGTCCACGGGGGTTTCAAGGATGAAGGCTTTTTCACGCAGCTTCGGATGGTTCAGAATGCGGCGGAAACCTTCCTTCCCAATATAACCAGCGCCGATGTTTTCATGCCGGTCAACATGCGAGCCACGCTGCGCTTTGGCGTCGTTGGCGTGAATGATGGGGACGTTTTCGAGCCCTAGCGTCTCTTCCGCTTCGATGAGAAAGGCGTCGAGGCCGGGCTCGCTCGCAAGGTCGAAACCAGCCACCCAGCAGTGGCAGGTGTCGAGGCAGTAGCCGATGGGAATAGCTACATACGGACCTGCGAGGTGGCGGATTGTCTGGAGTTCCGACAGCACTCCGCCTAACTGAGCGCCCGCCCCGGCGGTGTTCTCGAGCAACAGCGCCAGTTTCGCGATGTGTTGGATCGCGGCGGGGACCAGGCGCCAGGCCAGCGCAAGGGCTTCCGCCACGTTCAGCAAACCTTGTTCCAGCGAGAGGCCTTTGTAGTTACCGGGATGCGCCACCAGGTACTCTGCGCCGATGATGATGGCGCGCTCCATTTCACCGGCCAGGGCATCAATGGACCGGGTCCGGATCTCCGGGTCCCCGGAGGCGAGATTGATTAAGTAGTTGTCATGAATTACCAGGGGTGTGAGGTTATGGGCGACGCGCTCGGCTTGTAGGAGCTGAACCTGCTGGAGATCCGGAGGTTTCGCACGCCACATGCGCGGGCTGGCGGAAAAGATTTGGAACGTATTAGCGCCCAGTTCCGTCGCTTTTTTAGCGGCGCGTTCCAAGGAGCCCGCCGTCGAGCAGTGGATTCCGATTCTCAATATTTCAAGCATAGTCCGCTTGCTGACGCGCGCGGTCTGTGCTGCGGCTATTGAGTTTTCGGCAGCCGCGCGGGATGTTTTGCGTGTTGCTGCATACGGGCGAAACCGAGGCTCCGTTCGGGCGAGACAATCTCACGGGCCCGAACTGTCGCAATAGAGCATTGACCACTAGGGTTTCCACTAAACTCGAAACGTTTGCTTCGTGCCGCGCATCATGGCATCAAAAAGGGGGTCCCATCCTGTATGAGTCACAGCAAAGTAAGCCTGCTCGCTGAACCGACACCGAGCGAGGCGAAGCGGGTCAATCCGCAGAACGGCGCGGCGGTGCCGCAAGTGGGGAATTACCAGACCTACCACCGTGTCCTGGACTGGATCACGACGGACCGGATGGAACTGATCAACATCACCGACCGCGTCAACGAGATCGTGCGGAAAAGCGGGATCCGCGAGGGCATTGTCCACCTGCAGTCTTTGCATACGACAACCGCGATTTTCCTGAACGAATGGCAGGATGCCCTGTTGCAGGACGTTAGGGGCTTCTTCAACCAGGTCGTGACAACAGACCGATACTACCGCCACAACGATCCTGAGTTCTCCGATTGTGAACGCAAGAATGCCGACTCGCATATGCGGGGCATGCTGATGGGGCAGATGCTCAGCTTGCAGGTGCGCAACTCCGCTGTTTTGCTAGGCACGTGGCAAAGCATCATGCTGGCGGAATTCGACGGCCCGCGCAGCCGGTCGGTTGCCGTTCAAGTCTCTGGAATCTGAGCGCCGCCCGACAGACTCAGCCGCCCAAAACAGCCCAAGTTACTTGGGGTTTCCACGGTTTTCCGGCCTGCGCCCCAGAGACCCCGGCGAAAGGAGTACCACGCAGTTGTTACACTAACCCGCAGGGATGCTACTTGCGCGCGAATTTATCGGTTATTTATCTCGACAGCTGATCAAGCGCTTGACGCCGCACGCTTTTGAGGTGGCAAATCCCGCGTCCGCGGCCGACGCAATTGCCCAGATCATCCAAGATGACTTGTCGATTGAAGATCAACTCAACGACGAAGTCCGTGAACTGCTTGAGCAATATAGCGATTACATGCGCCGTGAAGGCGTCTCGTACCAGGAGATGTTTCGTCGCGTCAAGAACCAGATGCTGGCGCAGAAGAAGGTGATTCGCGCGGCTGGGCGCGACACCGGCGATGCAATGAAGTTATCGCGCGACAAGGTGAACGACCTCTCGCACAAAATCGTGGATTCGATTCGGAAGTCGCGCGACTTTCGGGTGCGCAAGGACGCGAATGAGGTCCGCCTTGCGATCGTGAAAGAAATCACCGATGTGCTGCAAATGGAAGAACGAATCGATAAGGCGGCGCGCGCCAAGATCCGCTCCCAGAAACGCGAGATCGCCGAAGGCGGCGAAGAATACGATCTGCTTCATAAACGCTACTACGCGGAGGAACTGAAGAAGTTCGGTATCGACCTGGCGCACGGTTAGCGACCACGGCCCAGTCCCGATCTCTCGTCAGAACGCATGCCTCCCATCATTACCGTTCTAGGCAGCCTCAATATGGACTTCGTGGTGCGCGTGGATGAACTCCCGGCGCCCGGCGAGACGACGCTCGGAAGAGACTTCCAAATGATCCCCGGCGGCAAAGGCGCGAATCAAGCCTGTGCCGTAGGGCGAATTGGCGCGAAGACCGTCGAGGGCTATATGATCGGGCGCGTCGGCTACGATCTGTTCGCGGACCAGCTCAAGGCCAGTCTCTCGGCGGCCGGAGTCGATGTCAGTGCGGTTCACGCAACCAAGGCGCAGCCAACGGGCGTTGCCTTGATCTGGGTGGACCAACACGGCCAGAATTCCATTGTGGTTGCGTCTGGCGCGAATCACGCGATGACTGCTGCGGAAGTGAGCGGCCACCGGGCGGCATTTCAAGGTGCACGTTACGCCCTGTTTCAGCTCGAGGTGCCTTTGCCGGTGGTTGCGGCGGGCCTGTCCGTGGCGCGCCAGATGGGGGTGCGTACGATTTTGGATCCCGCGCCCGCACAGCCTCTTCCCCCCGATCTGCTGGCGAACGTCGACGTCCTTACGCCGAACGAACAAGAAGCGAACCTGTTATTGGGCCGGGCCGTGGGGCGAATCGAAGAAAGCGAATATCGCCGCGTCGCAGGCGCATTACGGGGATTGGGCGTGCGCTCCGTCATTCTCAAACTGGGCAGCCGCGGAGCCCTGTATTTCGACGGCGACGTGGAAATCTTCCAGCCTGTCTTTGCGGTAGAGGCGGTGGATGCTACGGCAGCCGGCGACATATTCAATGGAGCGCTCGCGGTGGCGCTGGCGGAAGCGAAGCCGATGCAAGTCGCGCTTCGGTTCGCCGCTGCAGCCGCGGCCATCTCCGTGACGCGCGTCGGCGCTCAGTCGTCGGTACCCTTGCGCAGCGAAGTCGAAGAGTTCTTGAGATCGCGTGCGTCATAGACCACGTAGACCTGATTCTCAAAAACCGGCTTCAGGGACGCCAGCCGGTTCGAGCGCTGCAGGACATAGTAATCGATCGGCAGATCGAGCATCCCTTGTAACCGCTCTGGCGTGAAGGTTCCCTCCATGGTTTGTTGCCATCGCGACCACCACA
>JBAUOG010001184.1:0-6005 GCA_049579625.1 Bryobacteraceae bacterium | reverse complement strand
GCACGCAAGTGATTCCTAAGGATCTTGTTATAGGCGATCCATTTGCCGTCCGGCGACCATCGAGGGCTCAAGTCGAGGAAGGGCGTCTGGAACGTATCGGTGGCGATCAGAACGGGCTGTTTTTTTTCAAGATCGATGTACCAGACGTTGAGGCGGTTGTCGATGTAGGTGATTTTCTTGTTGTCCGGCGACCAGACCGGTTCATAAAAGAATGCGGGCGGATCGCCGAGGGGAATCTTGGTAACCGTACCCAGGCCGTTCTGTGGACGCAAGTGCAACTGGTATTCGCCGGACTCATCGGAGAAGTACGCGATCTGCATGCCATCGGGGGACCAGGAAGGATCCCGCTCCGCTACGCCGGACGTGTTCGTTAAGTCGCGCACGTTACCTTTCTCTGCTGGGACCGTGAAGATCTCGCCTCGCGCTTCAAAGACCGCTCGGGCCCCGGTGGGCGAGATACGCGCATTGACGATTTTCGAACCCACTTTCTGCATGGACGGCCGGACGTCGGTGATATCGCCGGCAAGGCGAATATTCACTCTGTTCGACTTGCCGGATTTCAAATCAAAGAGATATATGGCGCCAAATTGTTCATAAGCGATGGTGTCGCCGAAAGAACTGGCCGACTTGAGATCAAGACCGTTGTTGGGCAGAATCTGCTGCACTCTCCCGCTGCCGGGATCGTAGGAGAAGAGCGAGATTGGACCGTTGCGGTCGGATAGAAAGATAACTTTTCCGGCCGCCCACATGGGGTTCGAGTCGTTGCAGTTGCCATTTGGGATCTTAGTCACCGAGGAATCCGCGAGCTTGGCGATCCAGATGGGCGTCGTTCTGCCGCCACGATAGTGCTTCCAGATGGTGTTTGCTGGAGTAATGGGCATGTAGGCAAGCTGGACCTGGTCTGGGGAGAAAACGCCACTCCAGCCGGATGGCAACGGGAGAGACTCCGGGAACCCGCCTTGAGCGGGAACAGCAAACAGCTTGCTCACGCGCGAATAACTCTCGCGGCTCGAGCGGAAGAGGATGCCCTTGCCGTCGGGCGTCCAAGCCACAGGCACGTCGGAGCCCGGATGGTAGGTAAGCCGCCGCGGTACGCCGCCGTCTGCGCTCACGACGTAAACATCAACGTTCCCCTCATACTCGCCACTGAAGGCAACGTCCGATCCATCTGGAGAAAATACCGGGTTGGCCTCGATTCCCGGCCCGGCCGTAAGACGCACGGCGTCGCCGCCCTCGCGCGGGACAGACCAGAGATCTCCGGCGTATGAGAAAACGATTCGTGTCTTGCCGAGCGCCGGTGAACTGAACAAGAGCGGGGGCAAGTTCTCCGCAAAACACGGCACGAGCAAGATTAACAGTGCCAGAAAGCGCTTCATGAATGGTCCTTGGGGTATGTGGGCCTTGCCGCAAGTCAAACCGGGACTCCTGGGTCTTGTCGAGTATACATCGGACCGGCATTGTTTGTTCCGGCTCCGACACGGCAGATGCGGTGTAGCACAGCCTCGGTTTTTGAACATGCAACTGTAAAGTTTCGACTGTCATCGCCCAGGTGGCTCGAACGCCGTTTGGGGTCAATCTCGCCATCGCCCGAGGGTATTTACCGCGAGAGGGCACGAGCAAGCAGCTCCAGTTGCGTCCCCATGTCCTTGACGGTTTGCCACCGTCTTTCAGGGTTCTTGGAGAGTGCCTTATCGACTACTCGCTCAAACTCTAGGGGCAACCCCGGCCGCGCTATGCCAATTCGCGCGGGCTCTTCTGTCAAGGCTGCCATCGTACGCAAAAAGGGGGGGTGCCGGGTCGCCAGCTCATAAAGGATAGAGCCAAAAGCATAGATATCGCTTCTCGCATCAGCTTTTTTCCCGCATAATTGTTCCGGTGATATGTGGTGTTTGGCTCCAAACATCATCCCATCCACTGAGGTCCCAGTAGCTTCGTACGCGGCCCAGGCCGACATGGTTAAGTCGAGTAGTTTAGCTACTGTTTTTGTTTGCATGATGCAGCCTGGGCTGAGGTCGCGATGGATGATGCCGGCCCGATGTGCCGCGTCCAGCCCACCGGCGATCCCAACGCCAATTGCAAGTATCTGTTCGAAAGCCATGGGCGCTCGCTGGACGGACGCGGCCAGAGTTTGGCCTTCCAGAAATTCTACGATCAGGAAGTCGATTCCATTCTGATGGCCCATTTCGAACAAAGTGCAGATGTTTGGATGCCGCAACGTGGAAAGCACCTTCGCTTCGAGTTCGAACTGCTGTCTCAAGTCTGCTTTCGCCAAGAAACCTTGCCGCAAGACTTTAATTGCTACTGTGCGGCCTAATTGGAGATCCCGCCCACCATACACCTCACTCGCGCCGCCAACTCCAAGCTTCGATTGGATCTGGTACCGACCGAGTTTCATGCCTGGTGTGATAGTCATATCAATCTTGACACTCTACAATCCCTCACTTGCTGTCTAGAAGTCCTGATTGTGGGAGATTACTCTCCCGTGAAGAGACCACCTGGGAAACCCGGGACAGTATCACACGTTTACTAGGTTTCTTCTCTCCACTAATCTGGTGCTGGGTCCGAGCGGATTGCAGGCGAGAACGCCGTTTGTCAGGATCTATCCGACGAAACCTCGGGTGGCGATTCTTGGAAGACCTGAAAGCGAATGGCTAGCTCGCCGCTTGATCGGGGGCGGCCACCGCGGGACGGTCCCCTTCGAGCACGGCCCTTTGTGCGAGTGTCGGACCATCCGCCCAAAGCCCGAACGACACTTCCTCGAACGCCGTTTCCGTCCCGTGAGCCGGTTCACCTGCAAGGAGTGCGCCTGATCGACAAGCCTGCCGGCCTGCAGCCGCGCGGTGAGATAAAATCGCGAAATGCCCCGCCGCTCGGGAGGTGGTGCGAGCCATGATCGGGAAGACCATCTCTCACTACCGCATTGTGGAAAAGCTCGGCAGTGGTGGCATGGGCGTAGTCTACAAAGCGCAAGACACACGCCTGGGCCGAAGTGTGGCTTTGAAGTTCCTGCCCGATGCCTACGCCAAAGATCGCCCTGCCTTAGAACGGTTTCAGCGCGAGGCACGCGCCGTGGCTGCTTTGAACCATCCCAACATCTGCGTGATTCACGACATCGGCGAAGACGAGCAGCGCGCCTTCATCGTCATGGAGTTCCTGGAAGGCCGAACCCTGCAGGAGCGCATCGACGGGAAACGGCTGAAGATCGATGAACTGATCGAGATCGCAATCCAAGTCGCGGATGCTTTGGACGCTGCGCATTCCAAGAGCATCGTGCATCGCGACATCAAGCCCGCCAACATTTTCGTGACGCGGCGCGGACAGGCCAAGATTCTGGACTTCGGTCTAGCCAAGCTGATGCCGGAGGCGACGGAGACTAAAGTCGCGTCGCCTGCTGACGTGGCGACCGAAGTGATGCTCACCAGTCCTGGCAGTGCGGTCGGGACGATTGCCTACATGTCGCCGGAGCAGGCGATGGGGGAAAACCTGGATCCGCGGACCGATCTGTTCTCGTTCGGCGTGGTGCTGTACGAGATGGCAACCGGCGCACGGCCGTTCACTGGCAACACCACAGCCGCGGTATTTGACGCGATCCTGCGCAAGGCGCCCGTGTCGCCGGTGCGTTTGAATCCGGGATTGCCGGCAGAGTTGGAAAGGATCATTAACAAAGCGCTGGAGAAGGACCGCGATGTCCGTTACCAGCATGCTTCGGACTTGCGAGCCGACCTGAGGCGGCTGAAGCGGGACACTGCCTGGAGCCGCGGAGGTACTGCAGTGGCGCGGGCTGGCAGCATCAGCGCGAGAACAGGACCATTGCGATGGTGGCCACGGGTGTTGATTAGCAGCGCAGCGCTGATTCTGCTGGTGCTAGGCCTCTGGTGGTTGCTTCATAACCGGACTCAATCGCAGAAGGAATTGGTCCAGCGACAACTGACTGCTAATTCTCCAGATAACCCGGTTCTAGCCGCTGCTATTTCGCCGGATGGCAAATACTTGGCATACAGCGACGCAAATGGCTTTCACCTGCGGTTAATTAGCACGGGCGAGACGAAGCAGCTGACTCTTCCTTCAGGGCTCGCAGTCGCCAGCGTCTTTTCAGGCGCTCCGGAGACCTTGGGTGCTCCCCTTTCGTGGTTTCCCGATGGAAGCAAGGTTCTTATCACTGCTGCTACACACCCCGGTGAGACCCCCAGCCTTTGGGCCGTATCCATACTAGGTGGGGCAGCACGTAAGCTGCGGGAAGGTGCCGCCGCTGCGTCCTTTTCCCCTGACGGTTCTCAGATCGCCTTTCTAGGCGATTACGATTCAGGCTCGGCACGGGGGATTTGGTTGAGCACCCCGGATGGAGATGATCAGCGGCGTATCATGGCCGCACAACCTGGTGAAGACTTTAACGAAGTGGCCTGGGCTCCGGACGGGCAACGTCTCGCGTACTCGAAAGGACTCGCGGGTACCGGAATCTACGTGAGCGCCATCGAGAGTGTGAGTCTAAAAGGCGGCCCTCCCACTCGGATTCTATCAAGCCCAAAATTGCAGGGGTTTTGTTGGTTGCCGGATGGACGTATCGTCTACTCCCTGCGGCAATCGGTGAATACTGGCGCTGACTCAAATCTTTGGGAAGTGAGGACGATCACTCAAACAGGCGAACCCACGGGCCACCCCCGACAACTAACAAACTGGCCGGGGTTCTCCTTCTCCGGGTTCACGGTCACGGCAGACGGAAAGCAGATGGAGTTTCTTAGGCTCACCGCGAAGGCCCATGTGTATGTTGGAGAGCTGGATGCAAAGGGAACACATCTAAATAACACACGCCGCCTCACGTTCGACGAACATTTCGAGTGGCCTGAATGGTGGACGCCAGATAGCCGGGCCGTAGTGTTTTGGTCAGACCGCGATGGAAGCTGGGACATCTTCAAGCAGACGTTGGACAAAGACGACACCGCCGAATTGCTCCCTCTCGGACCCGAACCGAAGTGGTATTCCAGTTTCAGTCCTGACGGTCACTGGATTTTGTACTTGGCTCTTCCTGAAGCCCGATTTCCCGGTGGTTCGGTTCCAATACGAATCATGCGGGTCCCTGTATCTGGTGGACCCCCGCAATTGGTTCTGACTGCATTAGGTACGACGGACATCCACTGCACACGTGCCCCTGCCAACCTCTGTGTCTTTGACGAGCAACAGCAAGGTCATCTTGTGTTTACTTCTGTCGATCCCATCAAGGGCCGGGGGCGTACACTTGCCACCATGGAAGTGGGGCCCTCCATGGCAATCCCCTGGGACCTTTCCCCGGATGGCTCGCAAGTCGTCATGACGCGCGAAGGGCGCATTCGACTGTTATCCCTAAAGAGTGGGGTGACAACCGATTTAGCAGTACGGGGATGGAACAGCTTTGGCTCAGTCGATTGGTCTGCCGACGGAAACGCTCTGTTTGTTTCCACCCAGCCGCCCCAAGATACAACCCTACTTCGCGTTGATCTTAGAGGAGAAGCCAGTGCGCTATGGCATCAAAAACTCAATTTCATGGGCACCAAAGGAATACAGTCTCCCGACCGGCGGCATTTGGCGGTGGCGGGCTATACAACCGATAGCAACGTCTGGATGCTCGAGAACTTTTGAGATAGCGGAGTTGGCAGTCGTGGGCAGCGGCAGCGGCGACTCTGAGCTCGTAACCGACAAACAGGAAACTAATGCGGTAATGCACTGCACAGTGGATCCGGAGACCCCGAAGGTGCACCCGACCCGGGACGGCTGGTTTCGGATTCGGGGAGGATGACGACGCATTCGGAAGTTATCCCTGGCGAGTCCTTGGCGGGACAACAGCCGAGATTGTGGGAACCAACTCGCAGGTGCTGCCTGTGATACCTGGCGACAACAGCCCTTCCCACCAGCAATGAGCCAGTCGCCAGATTCGGCGTTCGAGGAAGTTTGCCGGATTCCGCCCAAAGAGTCGGCTTGTGACCGCTAATCGTGTCGCTTCGTCCGTATTACGCATTTAAACCGGCCAATGT
>JBAUOG010001183.1:0-4328 GCA_049579625.1 Bryobacteraceae bacterium | reverse complement strand
GGTACAAATTGGCCAAAAGTCGCGACAGTCGCAACCGAGATCGAGATGATAAAGCCCATGGTGGTGGGCCAGAGCGCCTGGAATATAGAGAAGATCTGGAATACAATATTCCGAACTCGAAGTGAGATGCACGGCAGTCACGTGCAGTCTGCGATCTCAGCTGTTGATATCGCACTCTGGGATATCGTAGGCCAAAAGCTGGGGGTGCCGGTCTACAAGCTAATCGGGGGCAAGGTTAACGAGAGGATTCGAATTTATACGAGCTACCGATGGGGCGACATTCCAAGGACCGCCGCCGCGTACACTAAGCGCACCCGCGAGCTAATCGCCGAGGGCGCCACGGCCGGCAAATTCGATCCGTTCTTCGAACCTTACGACTTCTATCTCAATCTCGAGGCGAGCACCAAGACCATTCACGAGGTTGCGGAACTCATCAGGGGTATTCGCGAAGGCGGCGGGGACTTCGACATCTGCGTTGAAGCTCATGCGAAGTTTAACGCGATGACAGCTGGGCGTATTGTGAAATTGTTGGAGCCCTATGATCCGTTCTGGATCGAAGAACCTGTCCCGGCTCACAATGTGGAGGCGATGTTGCAGGTTCAGCGGGCCACCAGCATTCCGGTAGCGGCTGGCGAGCGGCTCAACTCTCGTTTAGAAGCCCAGGAGTATTTTGAACGTCAAGCGATTCGGGTCTTTCAGCCCGACGCATCTCACATTGGTGGTATCACGGAATTCAGGAAGGCGGCTGCCATGGCTGAAAGCCACTTTATTCCTTTCGCTCCCCACAACTCGAATGGACCGGTCTGCTTAGCCGCCCACCTTCACCTGGCGGCATCGATGGCGAATTTCTTGATCCTCGAGGAAGGCGATACGGATCCGACCGTATGCAGCGAGATCTTTGGATCGTGGCACGATAGCCGCGCCTATTTCCTTCCACCAGAGCGGCCCGGGTTGGGTTTGAACCTTTCTGACCCATTCGTGCGCGAGCACCGCGTCAGCTTGGAGCAATCTAAATAGCTGTATAGAACTAGACATAGCCGTATAGAACTAGACATAGCCGTATAGAACTAGACCCTGGCCAGAAGCTCTGTAGTGGCGCGCCTCGCCTGGTTCATCGCGCCACCAAAATACTGGCCGCCTTCCAACTCGCTGTGTGCGAAGGCTACACGGCCATAGGACTTTGAGGCGGTTTCACGTGCCGGAGGCTGTCCGTTGCGCCCAAAGATAAATCCGGGCTCAGGAACAGCGAGCGAATGGCCCCAACGGTTCAGGACGATGCCGGCGACATCTTTTGAAGCATCAAAGCCACTTGGACCGAATAAATTCGCTAGCTGCTCGCGAATCTGTACCTCGTACTGTTGGAAGCTGGTACCGAAGAGTTTTTGCCGACCCAGCGACACCTGTTCCGCCACGGGCCTGCCGGGTGAATAAAAGGGGACGTAGAACGTAAGTACGTTTGGTGCGTCGGGATGAAGCTTCGGCTGATAGCTCCCAATGAGCATCTGTTGGCGGATGTTGGCCGTGTATCCAAAGCCGTCAAACCAACGGGCGCCGGTGATCCCCAGCTTATAGAGGAAGCGCCAATTGGTGAGAGCGACATTCACGACCAGCGTGGAGGAGTGATGGAATTGCTCATATGCGGAAAGATTCGCCTGTGGAATGTCTCGAACGATGTGGCGATTTACCCAACCCCCGGAGGCTACGACGACCCGGCGAGCTTTAATCTGACTAAGTTCACCATCTCTTAGATACATCACTCGGACTAAATCGGCCTGATCAGGTTGTCCAAGGTGTTCGACTCGGACAACGGTCGAGCGCAGTCGTATTCGGGTCGAGTTGGTCGCCCGATCGAGCGCATCAAGCCGAATGGGATTGTTGTGTACATTCTCGAGTGTGAGTTGTCCAGCGATTGCTTCAGGGATAAGAAATTTACACAAATGCCGGAGGGTGTTGGAGTTGCCGCCAGGGAAAGACTGATGACTAGCAAGATATTGGGGAGTGATCTGCCCACTAGATGGGCCTGGCGAGATACCGTGGAAACCAGGAAACCTGACGCGGTATGCCATCAAAGCAGAAATACCGTCAGCGCCAAGCCCAAATATGCAGCCCGGCAGCGGGTCTGCGAAGCGTGTTACCCAGGGATGCAGGCCCATTTGTGTTTCGAGATAATCTCGATAGGTCATCGTGTCAAGCCAACGCTCAAGCTGTCCTGTGACCAAGCCCTCTCCGACGAGAGGTTTTTTGGACCCAAATACGCTCTCCTGTAAGTCGCGGCGGGCTTCCGGCGGTATTGGAGCCTTATCAAGATTCCCTTCCCAGAGTTCGCGCACAAACTGTGGTTCGCTCTTCGAACTCGGGAAGAAATAACCGAAGCTTGGCACTTTTGGAGGCAAAAGAAGCGAGAAGTCACATCCGCGATCGAACTGAAAATCGCCCAGCTTTGAATCCCACTCCTGATACCGGAACTGTGTTGAAAGCAGATTTACATCGCTATAGAAATCGCGCATCCAACCAGTGGACTCGGCCGGCACAGGTATGATGCGCCACGCACCCTGCGGGCCCATCACGCGCTGGCCGTTGACGACGAACTCGTTTTGCTTCGCTTCACCGCCGAACATCGCATGATTTTCGAGAATCAGACACTTTTGGCCGGCGTCGGACTTCATCTTCTGAAAGAAGTATGCCGCACCGAGGCCGGCGCTGCCTCCACCCACAACCACGAGATCAAAGACTTCGCCGGTATCGTGCGGTCTGAGGCGCGTCGGGTCATCGAATGCACCGTCGCGGATCCGGTGTGCGACGGAGATTACATCCCACGTGTTGCCATTTGCATCCCGGTAGTCTCCTACTCCCGCGTAGCCCGTCCAGGCAGTGCCTTTGTTCTGACCAAGCGAATGGCTGGGCGCGAGTGACGACAAGACGGCAGATCCGGAGCCGATCAGGGTGCCATTTACGAAGTCACGGCGTGTGATTGAATCGCTCATGAAGACTCTCGCTAAGGACAGAACGCTTTGTCACACCCGGATTGTTTGCGTGCCGGGAGGATATGGATGGTACCAATTTTGTAGCGCTTTTCGTCATCTCCCCCTTGGATCGCCAACCTAATTCGGGGCTTTCCGTCTGCATCCACCAAGGCGATGCGGAGGTCGTAATCGCCCGGCGCCAGTTCCTTAGGAAGGTGGAAGACACTGGTCTGAACGTAGCTTTCACCCTTGATCCACGATCTCGGGTCGAAGCTACTGTCAATCTCGGAAAACCTCTCCTGACCCTTGCGATCAGTAAGGTAGACTTTCAGTGAGTGCAGCACAGTTAAGTTTCCGACGTTTCGATTAACCCAGCGCTGTTTCACGGCCAACAAGTCGCCCGCAGGCAATTCACTCCTCCAGCTCAGATCTTTGGGGACGAGGCGATACCCAAGGCCGCCTTCGCTCACGCCTCGTTCGAAGTTGGTCCGATCTTCCTTCATTGCGCGCGCATAGGTCGTGGAACGGACATAGTAGTGCGCTAGATTGGCGTGATACTCGAGCATGAGGTCGAGGTTCTCATCCAGGGTTCCATGCGTGCCCTGGTCTTTTAGCTCCAAGTAGTCCCAGTTATCCTCGGCGATAACGGAATGCTGTTTCCAGTGTTGATTCATTAAATCGCGGTCCCAGCCGCCTACGCCGTCGATAAAGCCTGTCCAGATCAGGCCGAAGTTATTGGCCAGTGCTACGTCGAGGGCCTTCGTGTAGATCTGTGCTTCAAGCGTTTTGAACTGTTCTTTGTTCCAGTCAGTGCCGGCGAATTCGAACAACCGCACGTAGTGAAAAGTCCCGGTGTACATGTGCATGAGCTGCGCGAGGAGATCATGCTGGGCTTTTGGACTTGGAAATGGGTAATGAGAATACCAGGTGGCGAAGTCTGCCCAGTGGCCGTAGCCCATTACCTGCAGGAACTCGACGGAGGTCTGGGGCTTGTCGTACTTCTTCGCGAATTCGTCGAGCAGTCGTTGCAGCGCCGGAAGGTAGATGCTCTGGTAGGAAGGATCCATGTAGTCTGGTTCTCGCTTCGGCGCGCCGCCGTTCCCTTTGTATTCGCGAAAGCGGAGCCCTTTCGTCCAAAGCCATTCCGGAATGGGGTTGGTCCCAGGGTCACCGTTCCAGCCTGCGTCGTCAGTGACCCAGAATCTTACAACGAACTGCTTGCCACGTGATGACCAGTATTGGAGAACGCGGTCGAAGGCCTCCCAGTTATACTGCCCTTCTTTCGACTCGAGGTCTGACCAATTCCAATCCACCATCACCCAGCTGAAAAGGGGGGCGTCGTTTGGATAGGCAGTTGTGTTGTCT
>JBAUOG010001182.1:0-9466 GCA_049579625.1 Bryobacteraceae bacterium | reverse complement strand
CGGTACTGGCTGCGATCGCCCTATGCGCAGGCGCTGCCTATGCAGACCGGCCTCACCTTGCCAAGGCGATGCTGACCGCCTACGAGAAGCAGTTCGCCGTCAGCATCCTTTCCGCGGGCAAGGGTTCAGCGTTCACCTTTGTGGATCCCCCGCGCGCCTATTACGTGGATAACTTCGGCATTCTGATGGCTTCAGAAATCTCGCTGGTGCCGGGATACGGGCCCACCATGTTTGGGACCATCGGCAAGGATCAAATTCAGATTCACCACCACAACGTCACCGAGCGATTGCCGGTGTTACGCGAGCAGATGAAATTGGCCCTGTTCGATGGGGCGACGCGCTTTGACATGCTGGACGGAGACGACCGGCTCGCCGTGGCCGTAACCGTGTATCACTTCGCCTGGGAAGACACCACCGGAATCCCGTCACAGATTGTGATGCAAGGCACGAAGAAGGCTCTGCTGGAGGCGCGCGCCAAGACCCAGGAGCAAGGGCGCGATCAAGCCTTTCAAATGAAGGAACTGTATTAATGCGGCTGGGCGAGATTCTGGTAGAGCGTGGTCACATATCTCTCGAAGAGGTGGATCGCGCACTGGAATTGCAGCGAGAGCGCGGCGACAAAATCGGCAAAATCCTGGTTGACCTGGGCTACATTGCCGCCCGGGAAGTGTTGTCGGCGTTGTCGGAACAACTGGCGACACCATTGGTGCAGTTGGATGGCCCTCCGGCTGTTTCGCCGGAAACCGAAAAGCTCTCACCCCGCTTCCTGCGCCAGTTCCGATGCCTGCCGTACAGCCTCGACGACCATACTGTCACGCTGGCGATGGCTGACCCGCTTGACTTCGAGACCATACTCGCGGTTGGCAACTACACCGGGCTGACGGTTAAGCCGGTGCTGGCGAGTGAGCAGGAAATCCTCGATTCCATCGACCGTTTCTACGAAGCCTCCAAGCAGGAGATCGACGGTGAATGGGGGGACGGCGGGGCCGAGGACCTGGAGCACTTGCGCGATATGGCGAGCGAGGCGCCGGTGATCCGGCTGGTCAACGCCGTGATTGCGCAGGCGGTGGAGAAGCGCGCCAGCGACATACATATTGAACCGTTCGAGAAAGAGTTCCGAATCCGCTACCGGGTGGATGGCGTGCTGTACAACCAGGAGCAGCCTCCGCGTGAATTCAAGTCGGCGATTATCTCGCGGGTGAAGCTGATGGCGAAGCTGAACATCGCCGAGCGCCGCCTTCCCCAGGATGGCCGCATCAAGATCAAGAGCTTGGGCCGTGAGGTGGACCTTCGCGTTTCGACCCTCCCCACGCTGTTTGGCGAGAGCGTGGTGATGCGCTTGCTCGACCGCTCGGCGGGCGACTTCTATGACTTGCGGAAGTTGGGCTTTGACGACTACATGCTGGGGCGCATGGAGTATTACACGTCGCTGCCGCACGGGATTCTGCTGGTGACCGGGCCCACCGGCAGCGGTAAATCGACCACTCTCTATTCAGCGCTCAAACGGATCAACCAGAGCGATAAAAAGATCATCACCATCGAAGACCCGGTGGAGTATCAAATGGACGGCATCAATCAACTGCACGTGAATCCGCAGATTGGATTGACCTTTGCTTCGGGTTTGCGGCACATCGTGCGCCAGGATCCGGACGTCATCATGGTGGGCGAAATTCGCGACTATGAGACGGCGGAGATCGCGATCCGCGCCGCTCTGACCGGACACTTTGTTTATTCGACGCTTCATACCAATGACGCCCCGAGCGCGATTTCGCGGCTCACCGACATGGGGGTGGAGAATTACCTCATCACTTCATCCGTGGTTGCGGTGCTGGCGCAACGCCTGGTGCGTCTGATCTGTACCAACTGCAAGGTGGAAGCCGATAAGCGGTTCACGCCGACGGGCGAACAGATTCAGACCTACAAAGGAGCCGGCTGCGAGAAGTGTTTTGGCAGCGGCTATAAAGGCCGCTTTGGGATCTTCGAGCTGATGGAATTGAAGGACGACATCCGGCGCCTGATTATGGAAAAGGCCGACGCCGGCAAGCTGACGTCCGCCGCCCGAGGCAACGGCATGCGCAATTTGCGCGAAGACGGCTGGCTGAAAGTGAGCCAGGGTGTCACCACCGCGGAAGAAGTGTTGCGCGTGACCCAGGAATTCTAATGGCAGCCCTCATTGCCTACCACTTCAAAGCAGTCGCCGGCGACGGGCGCTTGCGCACCGGGGTTGTAACCGCGGAGAGCGACAAGCGCGTGTCGCAAGAGCTGAAGCGACAGGGGCTGACGCCGCTCTATGTGGGGCTCGCTCCTCAGAAGGCGGGGCTGGTGCTCAAGCTGCCGCAGTTCGCCACCGGCGCGCGGCGCGACGTGCTGTTCTTCACGCAGGAAATCTCCACCCTGCTGACTTCCGGTATTCCGCTGGATCGCGCGCTCCAGATCACCAGCGAAATTACCGAGCGGACGCAGTTCCGCACAATTGTCGTCGACGTTCTGCGGGTACTGAAGAGTGGCCGATCGCTGGCCGACAGTTTGGCCACGCATCCAAAATACTTTTCCGAGCTGTATATCAACATGGTCCGCGCGGGTGAGGCCAGCGGCACGCTCGACACCATCTTTAAACGGCTGAGCGAATTCGAACGGACGCGCAACGACCTGCGCAGCTACATCATTTCCTCGATGATCTATCCGGCGCTGCTAGCGCTGGTGGGACTTGGATCTGTGCTGATCCTGCTCAACTTCGTGGTGCCGCGGTTTGCCTCGGTGTTCGAAGGCTCCCACATAAAAATGCCCACGCCGACCTACGTCATGCTGCAGGTCAGTTACTATCTCAAGACCTATGGATGGATGGTGGCCTTGGCGGTGGTGGTTGGAGTGATTGCGCTGCAGACCTACATCCGCACCCCCAAGGGCCGGATGTGGTGGGATGGCTTCCGGCTGAAGATCCCGCTGCTCGGGGATGCGTTGCGCAAGGCGGAGACCTCGCGTTTTGCGCGGGCCATGGGTACCCTGGTTGCCAACAGTGTGCCGTTAGTACAGGCGCTTTCGATCTCGCGGGCGATTCTGAACAATCGCCGGATTGCGGAGTCGCTCGAAAAAGTATCGCAAGGCGTCAAACGCGGCGAAGGCATTGCGGGACCGCTGACCCGTTGCGGCGAGTTTCCTCCGCTGGCCGGACACTTGCTTAGCGTGGGTGAAGAGACCGGGCGGCTGGACGAGATGTTTCACCGCATGGCGGATATCTACGAAGATGAGACGCGGGCGGCGATCAAGCGCTTCACAACCTTATTCGAGCCTTTGATTATTCTGACGATGGGGATTCTGGTGGGCACGATGATTCTGAGTATGCTGATTGCGATCACCAGCATCAACGACATTGCGTGAGGATGCGGGCAGGGAGAGAAACGAGATGGAGAGCCAGACCGAGAGACACGAAGTAAATCTGGAACAGCGCCGCGCGAGCGAGTCGGGCGTGACACTGATCGAAATGCTGGTGGTGGTGACCATCATCGCGCTATTTGCCGCGATTGTCGGTCCCCGCCTGCTGAGCCGCGGTGACGCCGCGAAAGTGACGGCTGCGCGCACCCAGATTGAGAGCTTCACGAATCAGCTCGCCATGTATCACCTGGACACCGGAGCCTTCCCCAGCACGGAGCAGGGTCTGCAGGCACAGCGGGTGAAGCCGGAGGGCGTGGAGCAATGGCAGGGGCCCTACTCAACCCAGGACATACCGCTGGACCCCTGGGGTCACCCATACGTGTACAAGTTCCCGGGCGATCACGGCGATGAACCGGACATACTTTCATACGGTGCCGATGGTCAGCCGGGTGGTGATGGAACGAATGCCGATATTCTCAGCTGGAAGAAATAGCGCGCGTTACGCTCATTCGGCCGGCGTCACGTTGCTCGAGATGCTGGTGGTGGTGAGCCTGATTGCCTTGATGGTGGGAATTACATTCCCGTCCGTTATGGTGGGCCTCGACTCGCTGCGGTTGCGCTCCGCGGCCGGCGAAGTGTCGAGTCTGTTCAATTCGGCGTTAACGCGGGCGGACCGGCTGCAGGATGCGGTGGAACTGAACGTATCCCCGCAGCGGCGCTCCATTGCGTCGCGCGCGATCCGGACCAACGTCACGCGCCAGATAGATTTGCCGCAGGGGATTCACATCGCGCACGTTTACCCGGAGGACTCGCGTTGGGCTGTGGACGAATCGGGCGCGCTGGTGGACCGACACTTCATCGTCTATCCGAACGGCTCGGTCCCGCGCATCGTGATTGATCTCGCGAACGATCGGGGAGCGCACCGAATCATCATGCTCGACCCAATCACAGGAGTGGCGCGTGAGCGGACCACCACGGACCCTGAGACCCAGGATGCGAACCAGCCCTCCACGACGGGCGTGAACGGTGATCAATGAGGAAGGCTCCGCTCCCTAACGGTCGCGGCTCGGAAAGGAAGGCTCCGCTCCCTAACGGTCACGGCTCCGAAGCGTTTGTGTTTGCTTGCGATGAGTTGCCGATTCCCGACGGCGAGAGAACGGAGGCGAGATGGCCTTTTTCGGCGACGTCCAACGCCCAAGCCGGGTTCACGCTTCTCGAGGTACTGGTAGCCACGATGATCATGGCGATTGCCGTGGTCGGGCTAATGGGCAATCTCCATACGTCACTGCGGAACACCGACAAGCTGTCGGACTACGATCGCGCTTCCCTGTTTGCCCAGCACAAGATGGATGAACTGCTGCTGGAGCCCAGCATGCCGCCATTCGCGGCGCTCAATGGGCTCTACCTGGCTGGTGAGGATCCCGATGCGTCGGGCTGGCGCGCCGTCGTCAGGCCATATGAATATCCGCCGAATGCGCAAGGCGGAATGACTGTGTTGGCACAGGTGCGCCTGGAAGTCTGGTGGATGCGTAATGGCGAGCGGCGCACCTTTGTCGTGGACGGCTTCCGGCGCGCCGTACTTAGCAAGGACGACGCGGACCGCATTGTGTTGAATGAGCACGGAGCTAATTTATGAGCGTCGCCAGGCGACCGGTCGGCCTAGGCGTGTATCCGCTTGCTCGCTCCGGGGCGGAGGGCACGCGCGCCGGTTCAGTGCTGAAGTTTCCACAGCCTGAAGGCTGTGCCACGTTGCTAGCGTTTTCACGCAGACTCGCACGCGCGCGGTTCAGTGCTGAAGTTCTCGCGCGGACCCCTAGGCGCTCGGCTTGTAGGGAGTCCGGTGTGACGCTGATCGAGCTACTCGTGGCAGTAACGTTGGTGGGGCTGCTGAGTACCGGTATGGCCATCGTGTTGCGGGTTGCGTTGGACGGCTCGCAGAAGTCGCAAACGCATTTGACCACCAACCGGCGGGTGATCGGAGTGGAGCGTGTCATGCGCGAGGAGATCACGAACCTGATGCCGGTGAGCACCCTATGCGGCGGGCAGGCAGGCCAATACGCGCTGCTGTTTGAGGGACGTCCTCAATCGCTGCGTTTCGTTTCCAGCTACTCGTTGACCGAAGCCGCGCGCGGCGCACCGCATCTGGTGGAGTACCAGGTGATTCCGGGAGAAAACGGAGTGGGCGTGCGGCTGGTGATGAATGAGATTCTCTACGGCGGGCAAAAATGGCTGCGGCCACTTTGCCTAGGGATGGTCCCAACACCAGCCGGCATTCAAGTGCCGCAGTTCACCCCCATTCAGGTAGGCGGTTATTCCTTTGTTCTAGCCGACAAGCTGGCATCGTGCCGGTTCGAGTATCTGAGGGAAGGTGACATGCCCTTACCCTCAATCTGGACGGAAAACTGGGTCGAGCAATTCAAGTGGCCGATGGCGGTGCGCATTATGTTGCGGCCGCTGGCGTCGAACCCGTCCATCCTGCAACCAACCTCGCTGACGGTGCCCGTGCCCGCGAATGCGATGCCCGGCTACAACTACAACGAATGAGAAGGCGCGAAGACGATCCTCAAACAGGCAAGAAACCGCTCCCTAACGGTCGCGGCTCAGAAGCGCTCGCGCGTTGCACGCAACGCGGCAGCGCCCTGGTGGCCGTACTGTGGCTGACGGCGGCTCTTGCGGCCATTACTTTCGCCCTGGCGGTTAATGTTCGAGGAGAGATAGACCGCGCGTCCACTGCCGCGGACGGCCTGCGCTCCTATTATCTCGCCACAGGCTCTATCACGCGGGCGCTGTTATGGATGGAGTGGGGACCGCAATTCCGGACGCCCGATGGCCGCCCACGGTTCTTCGAGTCGCCGATGCCGAGGCTTACGTTCCAGTACCCCGCGGGAATTGCGGTCGTGGAAGTCATTCCGGAGAGCTCGAAACTGAACGTAAACAGCGCTACAGCCCAGCAGTTATTCCGACTGCTGCTGGTGTTAGGCACGCCCGACCCGCAAGCGCGGTTGGTCACGGACGCGATTCTGGACTGGCGGAAAGGGCAGGAGCAAGGGGGCGGGCTTTTCGACGCCGCGTACCGGGCATCGTCTTTTCTGGCCCCGCATGCGTCTTTCCTACAACTGGAGGAGTTGCTTCTAGTCAGGGGAATGACGCCGGAACTATTTTATGGCTATTACGGGCCTGGCCCGGACGGATCCCGCATCTGGCATGGCGGGTTGCGGGAATGTCTGACAACCTTCGGCGCGCAGGGAGCTTCGTTCGACGTGAATAGCGTGGCGCCAGCTCTGCTGGCCTCCTTTGGCGCTTCACCGGCCTCCATCAATCGACTTCTTGTTTTGCGGAATCGCATGCCGATTCACGCCGTTGGCGACGTCGCGGGCCTGTTCCCGGAAGAGGTGATGACTCACCTCACGGTCGGGGGCGGGACCGCACTGACTTTGCGGGCGACGGCCAGAGTGAGGCTTCCGAATGGTGGCTTCTCCGACCTCAAACGCACTGTGTCCGCGTTGGTGGCACTACCCTCCGGCAAAAAAGGGGCGCCGCTGCCGGATCCGCGTCATCCGTATACGGTCGTGCGTTGGTACGACAACGAAGTTTCCGATATGTTGCCGCTCTTGCCCCCGCGGCCGGCAGCAGGCCCCCCGAGCCAAAGTGAGGGCCAACCATGAGCGCCGAGTTCTCAGCCTCAACCCATTCGGCAGTCGGCGCGCCTTACGATGCGGCCGCCGCGCCGACGCAATCCTCGGTCCGAGACTGGCGGTCGTGGGCTACTTTCGGCTCCGGTGTAGGGATCGATTGCCTGGGTGACGATTTGCTGGTAACCGCGCTGAATGTGCGGTTCGGCCGCGTGACGATGTTTGGCGAGAGACGTCTGCGGGGCATCTCAAGCCGGCCCGCTGCCGATTGGGGAGCGGAGTACGCCTCCTTCCTCAAAGAATTCGATTTGGGCCACCTCGCTGCGCATGTGGTGTTGCCCAGCGAGGCTGTGACCGTGCGGGTGCTTTCGTTGCCTCCCCTGGGCGCCAAAGAGTTGGAAGCCGCGGTTGCCTTTCAAATCGACTCGTTGCATCCTTACTCGGAATCGGATGACGTGAGCTTTGCATGGTCGAAGCTCGGCCGGCCCGGCTCGGTACTGGTTGCCATCGCGCGCCGGGACGTGATTCGGAACTACTCAACGCTGTTTGCCGAAGCCGGCATCGCGCTGGCCTCCGTTAGCGTTGCCGCCGCGGCGATCCATGCCAGCCTGCGTCTTCTTGCCAAGCCCGCGTCGACTGGATTCGTGGCGTTGGATGAAGACGAGGCTGGGTTGGAATTCTACGGAGAAAGTGATTCCAGGGCTGTTCTGTCGTTCCATACAGGGAGTGGAGGCCCGCGCACGGAATCCTACGTTCGCGCTGAGCTGCGATTGCCGGTGGATCAGCCCTTGGAGCCTCTGCGTGACTTGCTGCCGGCACCGCACAAGAAAGGGGAAGGCAGCGAGCTAACAGCTCTCGCGAAGCTGCCCTATGGCAGCGTGCGTTCTTACTGCGCTGCGCTGACCGCGGCATGCCCGCTGTTGAGCCACCCGCTGAACCTTCTGCCGAAGGAGCAGCGTCAATCGAATTCGCGTTTGATCTATTTGCCGACGGCCTTAGGGGTTTTGCTGTTGCTCGCGGCCGGTGTCGTCTATGCGGTGCAGAGTTCGTGGCAGCGAAAGGCTTATCTGAAGACGTTGAACGCCGAGATCCTCAAGCTGGAGCCCGCGGCCCGGCGCTCGAAATCGCTCGACAAAGACATGGCGGACGCGATCTCACGCACTCGTCAGGTGGATGCTTTCCGCAGCCGTTCAAAAGCGGATCTGGATGTGCTGAACGAGCTTTCGAAGGTTCTACCACCACCCACCTATCTGGACAGTCTCGAGGTGAAAAGAAATGAAGTGTTCGTTTCGGGGGAGGCTGAGTCGGCCGCCGGGCTCTTGAAGTCGATCGACGCCTCGCCGCTGTTTACACAGTCGTCGTTCATTAGCGGCATTAGTCACCTCAAGGCGAGCGATGGATTCCGCATTCGAGCTGTGCGCAAGCAGGTGATTCCATGAACGAGGCGGATCGGAACAAGCGGGCGCTGATGGTTCTGGCGGCGGCGGTGGTTATGGTGCTGGTCTACTGGCTGGTGAACCGCGATACCAAACCAAAGCGCGTGGAGGATGCCGAAAGCTCCGTGGCGCTCGCCGAGAAGCGGTTGCAGCGTTTACGCGCGATTGCCGCCGCATTGCCGGAACGCGAAAGAAACTGGAAGCTGATTTCAGACGACGTGGCGAAGCGGGAGAAGGCGCTAATTATAGCCGCTGATAAGGACCTTGCCCAGGAAAAGCTGCTCGAAATCCTGCGGAAAGTGGCACAGTCGCAACGCCCGCCGATCGAGGTTCGAGGTCAGGAACTCGGCCAGGCCAGGCGGAACGGCGACTATGGCGAGGTGCTGGTGACCCTGACGCTGGCCTGCCGGATTGAACAGCTGGTGAATTTTCTAGCCGATCTCCCGGCACAAGCGGAAGGGATTGCCAGCGAGGAAATGCGTGTCTCTTCGACGAATCCCGACACGAAGGTGATGCAGGTGCGCCTAACGATCGCCGGTCTGGTGCCGGCGAAGCTGGTTCCCGCCAAGAAGGAGATGAACGAGTTTTGAAACGGACATTGATTCTCGGCAACCTCTTAATGCTGGCATTGATCGGCGTGACCGTGCGGGCCATAGTCCAGCGCGGAGAGGCGGCGAAAGCTCACGAAAAGCAAGTCCTTTCGAAGAAGCCGGTGGTACCGCCGGTGGTGATGGTATTGCCAAAACCGGCGCCTCCGGTGACGCCACAGGCTTATGTGACCGACACCGTGGATCGCTTCCTCTTCTCGCGCGACCGGAACCCCAACGTGATCGTGAAGACCCCACCTCCGCAGGAGCCTCCCGTGCCGCCCATGCCTGTGGCATTTGGGTTAATGATGTGGGGCGATCCAACACTTTTCCTAAGTGAAAAACCAGGAGCCCAGCAGCGGGGCTATCACCCGGGAGATGACGTGGGTCCGTTCAAGCTGATTGCCTTCGACGATCAGACCGTGACATTGGGTTGGAA
>JBAUOG010001181.1:0-7231 GCA_049579625.1 Bryobacteraceae bacterium | reverse complement strand
GTTCTGGGCGGCGCGTGGGAGGCCCAGTGCAACCAGTGGAGGGAGACGGTCGGTCATCTCGCGGAAGAGTTTCGCAGCGGCTTCGCGGCTGTCAGTCCGGGCCCCAAAGCGTGTGAGTTCTGCGAATTCAAGCCACTCTGTCGCATACAGGAAGCGCGTTCGAATGAAGGCGGTGAGGACGCATGAGTGTTGCGCCTGACGCCGCCGTTCGCGAGATTGCACTCGACCCGTCCCGCTCCTATATTATTGAGGCGCCCGCCGGTTCCGGAAAAACCGAGCTACTAATACAGCGTTACCTCCGGCTGCTAGCTACCGTCGACCGGCCCGAGTCAGTCGTGGCCATGACCTTCACCCGCAAAGCAGCGGCGGAGATGAAGCAGCGGATCGTCGAGGCTCTGTTGGCTGCTCAACGTGACGAGAAGGTCGATCAGGACAACGATCAGCGCACCCGAGCCTTGGCGCTCGATGTGCTTCGGCGCGACGCCCGGCTGAACTGGGGCCTGCTCGAAGATCCGTCGATCCTGCAGATTCAAACCATCGATTCCCTTTGCGCGATGCTCACTCGTCAGATGCCGCTGCTCTCTGACTTCGGCGGCAGCCCCCGTGTAGAAGAGCACGCCGAAGAGCTCTACAGTGTGGCGGCCAGACGAGCGCTGGCCATGCTGGCCGCGGGACCGCCGGAACAAAAGCAAATCTTCCGCAACGTTGTCAGCCATTTTGAAAGTGATTTGAACAGCCTCGAGGACCAGATCGTTCAGATGCTCGGCAAGCGCGACCAGTGGCTCGAACTGACCGCGGGCGGCAGCGGCGAGATTACCCGTGAACGCATCGATCGCACACTGGAAGATTGTCGCCTCGCGCTGATCGAAAAGGCCTACTGGCGCTGGCCGCCGTCCATTCCGAACAGGCCTCCCATGAAACTCGAGTCTTGCGAAAAGTGGAGACGATTGGCAGAACTTCATCTTCTAAAAGACAAGAAGAACCCTCGCAAAGGTAGTGAGTTTTATGCGGTCCTCAAAGACCTCCCAGAATTCTGCGAAGCGCTCCATCGGTGTCGCAAGGACATTCCCAGTTGCATAGACGACACCCAGTGGGATCTGGTGCGCGACTTCGTCAGCTTGCTGTTCTACACCGTTGTCCAACTTCGGACCGTTTTCGAGGAGCGCGGCGAAGTCGATTTCACGGAGGTCACTCGCGCCGCCATACAAGCGCTGGGAACAGCCGATCAACCCACGGATCTCGGCTACCGCCTCGATTACCGCATCGATCATCTGCTCGTGGATGAGTTTCAGGACACGTCGGTTTCACAATACAATCTCATCAAAGCCCTGACCGCCCAATGGTCGGATGGCGACAACCGCACGCTCTTCGTAGTCGGCGATCCCATGCAGTCGATTTACGGATTCCGGCAGGCTGAAGTGAGATTGTTCCTGGAAGTGGCGCAAGGCATTCTCGGGTCGGTGCGGCTCGAACACCTGCAACTCACCGCCAACTTCCGCTCCACGCCTTCCATCGTCGGCTGGGTGAACAACGCTTTTAAAGACGTAATGCCGGAAGATGACCGGGAGCACGGTGGGGTCAAATATCGATCTTCCCAAGCCAGCAGAAGCGAACCAGGCGCCGCGCCCGTCATCCGGCCGTTTATCGAAGACAATCTTGGCGAGGAAGAAGCCGAATGGATTGTTAAGGTCGCCAGAAAGCATATCGCGCCCAAGCACACCGTGGCCGTCCTTGTTCGAGCCCGATCTCATGTCGTAAAGACTATCCAGGCGTTTCGAAAGCATGGCATCGCGTATGAGGCGCGCGAGATCGACGGTCTCCAGAATGAGCAGCACATCCTGGACATCCTGTCATTGACTCGCGCCGTTCTCCATGTCGGTGATCGGCTTTCGTGGCTGGCCTGTCTTCGAGCGCCCTGGTGCGGATTAAACCTGGCCGACCTCTCAGCGCTCGCCGAGGGCCAGCGCGGCCGTTCTGTGCTGGAGTTACTCAAGGATCCGGAGCGTCTCGGCGCTTTGTCGCTCGATGGCCGCCAGCGCGCCATCCGGACGGGCGAGATCCTGGAGGCCGCTGTCCATGAAATCGGCCACCATCCGATTCGGAAGATCGTCGAATCCGTCTGGCTTGCACTGGGAGGCCCGGCAACCTTGACACACAACGCTCAATTCGAAGACGTGGATGTGCTCTTTGGGGTCCTCGATGAGTTCGATGAGGGCGGTGTGATTCGTGACTTCAGCCTTCTCAATGATCGTTTGGAGTTTCTCTACGCCAAGCCGCAAACAGGCGGCGACCGCGTGCAAATCATGACGATTCACTCCGCTAAAGGGCTCGAGTTCGATACCGTCATTCTTCCCCAATTGCAGAGCGGCCACCGTTCCGAAGATAAAGGCTTGTTGGCCTGGATTGAGCGCAGAAACAGCGATGGCGAGTCCGGAGTTCTCGTGGCTGGCCATGCCAAGCCAGGCGATCCCGATACCCTCTACGACTTCGTGTTTGGCGAGATGACGAAGAAGCAGCAACACGAGGAAAGGCGTTTGCTATACGTGGCCGCAACCCGTGCCCGGAACTTCCTCTACCTCTCTGGCAATCTCAGGCAGAACAACCAGGGCTCCGGTTATGCCACCTTGCGCGACGGTTTTCTCAGGCTCATCTGGCCGGTCGCACGGCCTGTCTTCGATGCCGCGTGGCTAGCCTGGCAGAAATCACAAACGGCCCAGCAAGCACTGCCGTTGGTCGCATTGCCGCAGACCATCCTTCGTCGGTTGCCGGCCGACTGGCAGGTGCCCAACGCCCCGGAGGCGGTCTCTGTCGCCGTGCCCATGTCCCGCAGTATCGCTTCTTCGCGAGAAGTCACTTACGAATGGGTGCGTGACGTCGCGCGTCACGTCGGCACCATCGTTCACGAATACCTGCGACACTTCGCTAAAGACGGCATCGCCGCATGGACGATGCCTCGCCTCGCTTCGCAACAGCGGGTCATCGAATCCGAGCTGCGCCGGTTGGGAACGCCGGTGGACGAACTGGAAAAGGCGGCAGCCCGGGTCATGCGAGCTCTGGGAAACGTCCTTCAGAGCGAGCGCGCAAACTGGATCCTCTCCCCCGCGACAGGAGCCCGCAGTGAGTGGGCCATTAGCGGTGTCGTCGATGGCAAGCTCTTTGAAACTAATGTGGACCGTACGCTAGTCGATGCCCAAGGCCGTCGTTGGATCATCGACTTCAAAACCGGCGAGCACACGGGAGGATCTCTCGATACGTTCCTGGGCGAAGAGCAGCGCCGCTATGCCGATCAAATGTCGGTCTACGCCACTCTGCTCAGTTTGAGGGAGAATCGCCCCGTCATGCTCGGGCTTTATTTTCCCTTGCTCGATGCCTGGCGAGAGTGGAGCTTCGCGGAGCGGGCTGTCTCCGTCCCCGCCGGCTGACGGCGAACCAATTCGCTCAGCTTACACTAGTTGTGATGCCCACCAAGCTCACCGCCAACGTCAAAGCTGGCGGTTGCGCTTCGAAGTTGAGTCCAAAGATTCTCGATCGTGCGCTGGCAACGGTTCCTCGGCAGAGTAATGATCGCGTTCTGGTTGGATTCGATACGGCTGATGACGCGGGTGTCTACGACCTCACTCCGGACAGCGCCACACCTCTGGCGATGATCCAGACGGTCGACTTCTTCACGCCCATCGTCGATGATCCTTACAGCTTCGGCGGAATCGCCGCTGCCAACGCGCTTAGCGATGTGTATGCCATGGGCGGCAAACCTGTAACCGCCCTCTCGATCCTGGTCTTTCCCGCGAAGGGTGACATGTCCGACCTGGAGGCAATCCTGAAAGGCGGCGCCGACAAGATTCACGAGGCCGGCTGCGTCATCCTCGGCGGCCACAGCATCTCGGAGGAAGAGGTCAAGTTCGGATACGCGGTCACGGGGCTCATTGATCCACGCCGGGTCTGGACCAATGCCGGAGCAAGACCGGGTGACGTCTTGGTCTTCACCAAGCGCCTTGGAACGGGTGTCATCTCTACCGCGCTAAAGAAGGGCTTCGTCGAGGAGGCACACATCGCGGCGTCGATCCGGCAAATGCTCACTTTGAATAGGCAGGCCTGTGAATTACTGCTGAAACGTGCCGTGCACGGATGCACCGATGTCACGGGTTTCGGGTTGCTTGGCCATGCTCGCGAGACGGCGCTTGCCAGCGGCGTGACGCTGGAGATCCGAGCGAGTACGTTGCGCTATCTCCCCGGCGCCATCGAATACTCAAAGGCGGGAGCCTACTCTGGCGGCCTGCATAACAATCGCGACTTTGTTTCCGATTGCGTGATCCTATCCGACGAGATACCATCCGAGATCGAGGCGCTTCTGTATGATCCACAAACGTCGGGCGGTCTGCTGGTGGCTCTTCCGGAAGCGGATGCGGCAGCCTTCATCGACGATTTCCCCGAGGCGTACGTTATCGGCGCCGTTCGTTCTCGCGGACGCAAGCCGCTGGATGTCCATGCCTAGAGGTCGATGCAAACCAGCACAGAACCGCGCGCGTAGGCGAGCGGATGCGGAGAACCGGAGCTATGACCGCCACTAAATCTTACAATCCCCTGATCATCGCCCTCGACGTGGAGACCGCCGAGGAAGCTCGCTCGCTGGTCCATCAAATTGGTCCCAGCGCAGACTTTTACAAGGTGGGGCTTGAGCTTTACTCGGCCACCGGCAATGACTTCGTTAAAGAACTAACCGGCGAAGGCAAGAAGGTGTTTCTCGACCTCAAGCTCTATGACATCGGCGAAACCGTGAAGCGCGCAACGAAAGTTATTGTGCGAAGCGGGGTGACCTTTCTTACGGTCCACGCCATCCGCCCTGTGATCGAAAGTGCCGTGGAAGGGCGGGGAAGCAGCGGAACTCAGATTCTTGCAGTCAGCGTATTGACCAGCTTCGACCAGCGGGACATTGATGAGCAAGGCTACGGCATGCCAATTGCCGACCTGGTTTCCCTGCGCGTAAACCAGTCCGCGGCGGCCGGGGCAGATGGAATTGTCTGTTCACCTCTCGAAGTGGCCAGCGTTCGTGCCGTCGGTGGACCCTCTCTCAAGCTGGTGACGCCTGGTGTTCGATCGCTCGGAGCCGGTGCTGGCGACCAAAAGCGTGTGGCAACGCCACGCCAGGCGATCGAGAATGGCGCTGATTACCTGGTGATTGGCCGGCAGGTCACTCGCGCCCAGGATCCGCGTGTGGCATGCGAGCAGATTCTCGACGAAATCAGATTGGCCATGGTGACCTAAGCTCGAAGGAACCAGCGCTTCTTATACAGGCCGTACGCGATCAGGTACATCAAGAGCACATAGCTGACTGCATAGAGAAGTGAAGCGTTCATGGGCGACGCCCAAGTCGCAAACATGTGCTCATAAAGCCAGCCATGAAGAGAGAGCCTCGGGCGGCCGGCAACGGGGTGGATCATGCTCAGCGCGGTTTCGATCAATTCGGAAGCCATGTACACCGCGATCGCATTCATGCCCATGATCACCAGCGGCTTCACATATCGCTGATAGCCGCGGCCATCGATCAGCCACACGAATCCTGCGAAGATCACGAAGTCGCAGCCCGCCATGAACATACTGAATGAGGGGGTCCACAGCTTTTTATTGATGGGCATCCAGATGTCACAGATCAGTCCCACCGCGATCAGCACGTTACCAGTTAGAAAGAGCCAGGTTGTCCGTTCGGCCAGTTCCTTTTTCAATCGCAGGACGTGGCCTGCCATGATGCCGAGCAGCGCGGTTCCAATCGACGGCAATGTGCTGATAATGCCTTCGGGATCCCAGGTCCTGGTACCTGCATAGTTGTGTCGTCCCAGCACCAGACTATCCACATAGTGCGACAAGTTGCCCTCGACGCTCAGGTTGCCGGGGCCGTAGCCGGGAACGGGAACCAGCGTCATGAGCATCCAGTAACTTGTAAACAGGCCCAGGATCCAAAGAATCTGTCCCCGTACTCGAGTCGTCATGTAAATGCAGGAGGCGATCAGGTAGCAGATAGCGATTCGTTGCAGCACACCCAGCACACGTTGGGTTCCCAAATTAAACGCAGGCGCCATGTAGGTGACCAGGCCCAATACGTAAATAACCGCGGCGCGTCGGAGGATTTGCCAAAAGAGTTGTGACTTGGGAACACCGGCCGCCAATCGCTTGCCGAGAGAAAGCGTGATGGCGACCCCAACGATCCAGACAAACGACGGAAACACCATGTCAGTGATCGTCCAGCCGTTCCACTCGGAGTGATTCAGCGGAGGGTAGCTGACGTCGCCGCCTGGGCTGTTTACCAGAACCATTAGAGCGATTGTCGCGCCGCGGAAGGCATCCAGCGACACTAGGCGTTCAGGCAACTTCTTTTCGCCTGAGATCGTTTGCGTTCGCTTTTCAGCGAGAGGGGCCTGCGTTTCAGCCATCGTTCTCCTGACTGCCTATCGGAAGCTTCGAGTAAAGCAAATGAGTATACGTTCTATGGTCCCACGAGGTTACATCCAAAGCGCTTCGCGACCCTCGGCAGCCGTATCGGATTTCACTTTTGAGCCGCCGCTCAAGCGGCCGTGCCGGCGGCTAGGACTTCACCAATCCAGCCAGCAGCTTGTGGCCGGTCGGCGAAGCACTGCCGCCAACCGGTTCATCGGTGACCGCTATCGCAGTGATGCCCTGAACCAGATCACCCTGTGCAAACTCAACTTGAGCTGACATGGTCGCCTCGGCCTCAAACACACCAGCGCTAACAATAGCCGGACTTTTGTCCCGGATCAGCCAGAGCTGATAAACGCGTCCGCCGGGAAGTGCCGGCAGGTCGTTGGCGAAGAACAACACGCAATTCCTCGCCGAGACAAGGGCGTACCCACGTGCTTTAGGTGCAGCCTCCGTTCCATTGAGCTGGGCTAACGACACCGTCTCCGCAGTCAAGCGGCGCGTTCGCTCCTCAGCCGTCTGGAGCGAAGCGGACAGCGTTTGTACTTGAGCCGCCAGGCGCCGCTGCCCCGTCGTCTCTGTTTCGACCCCAATGCATAGAGATCGTACTCTTCGGTTGCGAACCCTGGACATTGCACCGTTTAAAACCCTACCCCGGCTCTTTCTAACTGTACAGCTTTAACCCGCATATCTCACAAGCTGGTTTGAGGGGGCAAGTTTGTGCGACTGGGGCAATTCGAGGCGGCCATTTTTGAATTGAGAAAAATACTGATCGATTTGGGCGGCATGAGGGGGTCATGGG
>JBAUOG010001180.1:0-2999 GCA_049579625.1 Bryobacteraceae bacterium | reverse complement strand
AGCCACGCGAAGCGTCTGTCGCGCTCGCGCGGCTTCGTTCAATGCCCATTAAAAGGACTGAAAAATGAATGATTTAGTAGTGGCGGACCGGGCCGCAGATTGGCGCAGACTCAAGGCCCTGGTACTGGACAGCGTCTCCTCACCAATTACAAAGCGTGTGTACAACCTGGGCCTCGACGAGTTCTTCGCCTGGTACAGCCAGGAGCCGCGGGCAGGTCTCACGAAGGCCACCGTGAGCGCCTGGCGGGTAGCACTGGAGGGTCGACGCCTTGGCTCGGTTTCGATCAACGTCCGCATCACCGCGGTCCGAAAGCTGGCCGTCGAGGCGGCGGACAACGGACTGCTGGCGCCAGAACTGGCTGCCGGCATCGCCCGCGTGAAGGGTGCCAAGTCCAAGGGCGTGCGAATGGGAAACTGGCTTCCGCTCAGGCAGGCGCAAACGCTTCTGAACGCTCCGGATGTCACCACTAAGAAGGGACTGCGTGACAGGGCGATGCTTGCGGTGCTTCTCGGCTGCGGTCTGCGCCGGTCTGAAGTGGCGGCACTCACACTCAAGCACATCCAGCAGCGCGACAGTCGTTGGTGCATCGTGGATCTGGTCGGGAAGCATGGACGGGTCCGCACGATCCCGATACCGATCTGGGTGAAGAGCGCGATTGACGCGTGGACCGCGCCAGCCGGGTTGACCGAAGGCTACGTTTTGCGGCCCGTGAGCCGAGGGGACGAGATTCGTGGCGAACGCCTGACGGAGAAAGTCATCTGGCAGCTGCTACGGCCCTACGCGGTTGCGGCTGGCGTGCCGGGCATTGCACCTCATGACCTTCGTCGCAGCTGCGCGAAAATGTGTCGCGCTGCTGGCGGTGAGTTGGAGCAGATCCAACTTCTCCTCGGCCATGCGTCGGTTCAGACGACCGAGCGCTACCTGGGCACGAAGCAGGATCTGGTCCACGCACCGAATGATGGGATCAAATTGAGAGTGGCTGTCTAGCCCTGCCCCTTGCAACGTCTGGACGCGGACCTAGTCACGACCAATCGGCGCCGTGGCTCGGTTTGGAGTTTGCATCTGCCGTGATCCCGGGTGACGCCCTCGACAAGCTCAACTACAGTGACATTTTGGAATACCGGTCGGCGGCTAAGGACGCCTACACAGCCTGGTTCACTGAACTTAACAGAGTTTCAGCGGAGATAGACGGACTTGTCTCCTGCCGACCTGGCGAGTGAATTGCCAAAGATAAAAGCCAAGCAGCTGACTCCAAGCCTTGTGGAGTACACCAACGAAATGAAGTCAGCAGCCGACAAGCTGTGGGGCGATCTTCTTAAGGCGTTCGCGCGGTACCCAGTCCCCGCGCTCTCCCTCGCGTATTGCTTCAATTTCACTTTGTCGCAAGCGATCACCGCCTTTGCAGCTGTTCTGAGTCCGGCGATTCCGGCTTTGGTCGATTACCTTCAGGCATCGCGCGCCGCAAAACGAAAGCACGGTATTGCTTACCTGATCGGGCTTGCGGAACTAACAAAACGATAGGCCACAGCCCTTGTATTCACATGCAGAGGCAAGGCTTTCCACATGTCGTCTGTTGGAGCGAGACGCGTTCCTCAGCCTCGCGCAGTTAGTGCTCTCCCCGCGAGCAGTGGCGTAAACCCCCCATATCCAGTGACTGACGCTGATTTACGAGCTCTCGTCAGTGCCACATAAAGCAACGAGCGTTCGCTGGTGTCAGCATCACGCTTCGCCACATTATCTTCCGCATCGTTGACCGCCGCATCGAGAGGTATGACGCCCTTGTTCGCCCCTACCACAATGACGTGTTCGAACTCCAGGCCCTTTACTCGATGCATCGTTGCAATCCGTAAACCCGGTTTGTCGCGCTGCTCGGCCGTGTTCCTCTTAATCTCGTACGTGGCCACACCTGCGGCCTGCAACTGCGAAGTGTAACTCTCGAGGATGCGTTTGGTGCGGCCGACAACGCAGATCGATTCTATGGGTGCACCTTCTTCCTGCAATCCTCGAATGTGCTCCGTGAGGAATTTCATCTCGTCGCCGAAGCTGGCAAAGGCGTGAACGAAGGGAGGTTTCCCGTGCGTGAGCGACATGTACCCCTTCTGCTGGTCGGCGCCGGCATCTAGATCGTCGATGTCACGAGCCTCCAGAAGAGCGACAGCAAAGCGCCGAATCTCATCCGTCGTGCGGTAGTTGATCTTTAGCTTCTTGCCTCGCCCCTTGATGTTGATGCCGCACTGGCCCAACGAAACGCGATGGCGGTAGATCCTCTGGTGGGCATCGCCGACGACGAATAGATCGTTGGGTCCTTCAGGGACAATCGCACGCAAAAGGCGGAAGGCTTCTGCGCTCATGTCCTGTGCCTCATCCACGATTACGGCCCGATAGGGCATCGAGATACCTTTGCTCTGGATCAGGCCGCGGGCGTCACGCAGAAGATCGACGTACTCCTTTTTCCCCTGCTCGTTGAGCTGGGCCCGATACTCCTGAAAGACGGGCCAGATCCGCTTCTTTGCCTCCCGACCCAGCCTTGTCCCTCGTCCGATTCGAGAAGCTTTCAGGTATTGATCGGCGTCAGTGAGGTTCTGAGCCTGAACAACCTGTTCCCATTCAGATCGATAGAAACTCGGCGTGAGGCCTAAATCGGCCGGCGCCTGGTTGAGGGCATAAGCCCACGCCTCATTTTCATCTTCATCGAAGACAACTTGATGCCGGTATCCCTGGCCCCGCAGGAAGTTTGCTACCCATGCATCCAGATTCACCACGTCAATTCGCGACAGAGCATCGACGGAGCAGAGTTTACGCAGATTCTCCTGTATATCTGTCGCCAAGTTACGCGTAAAGGTTGTGAACAGTATACGGTCCTCTTTTTTGTTGAAGACCTCTTCGGCGAGGTAGCGTGCACGGTGCATTGCGACCACCGTCTTACCAGTGCCGGCGCCGCCGAGTACGCGTACCGGTCCGTTAGCCTGCATAGAGACGAGTTTCCGCTGCTTCGGAT
>JBAUOG010001179.1:0-2612 GCA_049579625.1 Bryobacteraceae bacterium | reverse complement strand
GGGGGATTGGTGAGGACGATGTCGACGCGGTCGGACGCGCCGTAGCTGATGTAGGGCCGGGCGAGGGTGTTGTCGTGGCGGACGAAGCTGGGGTTCTCGATGCCGTGGAGCAGCATGTTGGTGACGCAGAGCATGTGCGGCAACTGCTTCTTCTCAACGGCTGTGAGGGCGGCTTGCATGCGCTGCTCGTCATCCACGGTTTTGACGTAGCGCTCGCGCATGTGGCGGATGGAGCAGGTGAGGAAGCCGCCGGTGCCGCAGGCGGGATCGAGGAGGAGTTCGCCGGGTGGGGGTCGATGCGGTCGACCATGAAGGCGGTGACGGCGCGCGGGGTGTAGTATTCGCCGGCGTTGCCTGCGCTTTGGAGGTCGTTCAGGATCTGCTCGTAGATGTCGCCGAAGTGCTGGCGCTCGGCGAGGTTGTTGAAGTCGATCTCATTGATCTTGTTGACGACCTGCCGCATGAGCTGGCCGGACTTCATGTAGTTATAGGCGTCCTCGAAGACGACGCGGCGGCGGCCGGGTTGCTTGCCGGCGGTGGGGAGCTCCTTGAGTTGCGGGAAGAGTTGGAGGTTGACGAAGGAGAGAAGCTCGTCGCCGGTGATGCCCTCGGGGTTGGCGGCCCAGGTGCGCCAGCGGAGGGACTCGGGGATGGGGGAGCGGTAGTCATCCTGCATGAGCTCCAGTTGCTGGTCCTGGTCGTCGATGATCTTGAGGAAGAACATCCCGCAAAGCTGGGAAATGTGCTGGGCGTCGCCATCGACGCCGGAATCCTGGCGCATGATGTCTTGGATGGACTTGACGGTGTTGCGAACGGACATGGGTTAAGAGACATGGTGTCACAGGGGCCGGAAAGGAGCGAAAAAGGACGGAATCCGTTTGCGGGCGAAATCCGCTTGCTCACGCGCGCGGTACTGTGCTGGGCAGAAGGCTACGGATGGATGTTAGGTCCGCTTGCTTGCACGCGCGGTGCTTGTGCCGGGGCAGGGGCTACGGATGGATGTGGGGTACGCCTGCTCACGCGCGCGGTGCTTGTGCCGGGGTGTCGACAAAGTTCCGCACAGTACCGCGCGCGTGAGCAAGCGGACCTAACGGAACCGTGACCGTGAGCAAGTGGATAAGCAGGCGCTGAGAATGAGACGCCTCGGGCCACACTACTCACGTATGAGGCCCGTCTACCTGATTACGTTCAGCTGCTACGGCTCACTCCTTCCCGGACAAGCCGGCTCGGTCGACGATGAGAGCAATCTCTATGGATCGAGATACAGGCCTGCGTCGACTGCGTTGCTCAGGAGTCCCCTATCGCGGATGCGGGAAAGACCTTTCATCTTGTCACAACCAGCGCAGCACCTGGTTCTGCGCAGCATCATCGGGGTCTGTTCCGTCCGCAATTGGACCCTCCTGGCCGCGCACGTCCGCACGAACCACGTGCACACTGTGGTGGAAGCGGACTCTCCGCCGGAGAAAGTGCTCTTGGACTTCAAGGCCACATCGAGCCGGGCACTGAATGATCTCGAGGGTAAGAGAACCCGGTGGGCTCGCCATGGCAGCACACTGTATCTCTGGACGAAGGCCGAAATCGACAGGGCCGTCAAGTACGTAGTTTGCGAACAGGGTCCACCGATGGCGATCTATGAGCGTGCGACGCGCGTGCCGGGTTGAATCCAGCATCCGCTTGCTCACACGCGCGGTACTGTGAGCTGGGGTCGTGAGCGGTCCGCGCTGACATAGTTAGGCGGCTTCCTGATAGAGGGTGGATTGGAGTTCATGGACGGCGCGCTCGAAGTCGGCGCGGGTGCCGAACTGGCGGATCAATTGCAGCGGCGTGCCCATGGAGTCGAAGGGCGGGATCTGGAGAACTCGCGGGTCGTCAAGATTGATGACGCCTTGGTCCTGATACTTCTGGAGCAGCGCTTCGAGCACGGCGCGGGCCTGCGGACCATACTGGGTGAACACGTCGCGCGTGCGGACATGGTCGGCACGCTCGCGGCGGGTGAGCGGGGGACGGTCGAACGCTACATGGCAGATGAGATCAAACGGGTCGAGGTCTTTGCCGACTTCTTCAGCTAGCGGCTCCAAGGGCAGGCCTTCGGCTTCCAATTCTTCGATGATGGCTTGCTTGCGGTCGGCCGCCTTCCAGCGAGTCAGGAACTCGTCGAGGCTGGAGAAGCGATTGACGAGCGCCCGCTTGCTGAGCGCGCGGAGGCTTTCCGTAACGAGCTTGCCGTTCTCGTCGACGTACTCGACACGTTCACCGAGGATGGTGGCCTGCACGCCATCGACGTAGATCTTGCGGCGGCGTTCCGGTTCGTCGTGGATGGTGATGTCGGGCCGAACGACGATCATTTCGTCGGGACCGGGTTCGGGTGTTGTGGGATCATCGGCGTCGGCGGGGCGCGGCGCGTCGTCGGGCGGGGTGATGGGATCGTTCTCACCGGGCTCGTAGATCTGTTCGGGAGGGCCATCGAAGTTGGGGTCGGCGAAGTGGCTGGTGGCTCCGCGGAAGTCGATGAGGGTGAAGTAGAACTTGCGGGTGTCCTCATGGACTCGGGTGCCGCGGCCGACTATCCGCTTGAACTCGGTCATGGAGCCGACGGCGCGGTCGATGACGAT
>JBAUOG010001178.1:0-3667 GCA_049579625.1 Bryobacteraceae bacterium | reverse complement strand
CGTTACCATCGTCGCCCTGTTGGCGACCCTCGTCCTTATTTTTGCGTTTCAGGCCGATAACATCACCGGACGTTTCTTCCACGTCGTCTTGATCGCTATACCAATCACGCTGCAGGTCTACTTCAATTCGTCGCTTACCTACGGTCTGATGAGGTTTTTCAAAATTGAGTACTCAGTCGCTGCGCCAGGCGCTTTGATCGGAGCAAGCAACTTCTTCGAGCTAGCTGTCGCGACGGCGATTGCGCTTTTTGGACCGGAGAGCGGGGCCGCTCTAGCGACGGTGGTCGGTGTTCTGGTCGAGGTGCCTGTCATGCTGTCCGTTTGCGCCGCATGCAACCGCACGCAGCATTGGTTTCCTGCTCCGAGTAAAGCCTAGAAAGGGAATGTCGATGAATCTTCTCATCATCGGCGGTAGCGACGCCGGCATCAGTGCCGCTCTTCGCGCCCGCGAAATGGACAATACGGCCGATATCACGGTTGTACTCGCCGACTCGTTTCCGAACTACAGCATCTGCGGTCTGCCCTTCTTTCTCAGCGGCGAAACTCCGGATTGGCACAAACTCGCCCACCGGACCGAGTTCGAGGGGATCGAGGTAAGGCGCAATTCGACGGCGGTCTCCATCGATGCGACCGGGAAAACCGTGACTGTGGAGGAGCAAGGCCACGGGACTGTGACGCATCCCTACGATCGCCTGGTCATCTGCACGGGAGCAGTACCCGTCCATCCTCCCATCGCGGGGCTTGATCTTCCGGGAGTGTTCCCTCTCCACACCATGGCGGACAGTTTTCGCTTTCAAGAGTTCCTGACGGAACATCGGCCCGAGGCGGCGGTGGTAATCGGCGCCGGATACATAGGCGTAGAGATGGTGGACGCGCTTAGGCACCGCGGGCTCGAGGTAACCCTAATGAGCCGGCCGGCAAAGGTGCTCCCAACGGTGGATCCCGAATTCGGCCAGATGGTCGAGCACGAAATGCAGAGCCATAAGGTCAAAGTCGTCAATCGCGCGGAAGTGGAACCCATCGAACAGGACGGAAGCCAGTTCGTTGTGCGCGGCAAGGGTGGACTCGAGGCAAAAGCCGGCCTGGTCCTTGTGGCTACGGGAGTCCGCCCGGCATCCGAGCTGGCTTTGACCGCGGGAATTCGAGTTGGCGCCAACGGCGCTATCGAGGTCAACCGGCGGATGGAAACGAGCGTGGACGACATTTATGCCGCGGGCGATTGCGTCGGCACATGGCACAGGGTGATGCGCCGTAACACGTATCTGCCGCTGGGAACGACCTCTCACAAACAAGGCCGAACCGCCGGCGAAAACGCGACGGGAGGTAACAAGGAGTTCGCCGGCTCGCTGGGCACACAGGTTGTGAAGGTTTTCGACCTGGTTATCGCGCGAACCGGCTTGCGTGAACGGGAAGCAGTCGATGCAGGCTTTGATCCAGTAACCGCGGACGCCAAATTCTGGGACCACAAGGCGTACTACCCCGGCGCTCAGGAAATGCGCATTCGAGTCACAGGAGACCGCGCGTCGGGAAGACTGCTCGGAGCGCAGATCATCGGACAGTGGAAGTCGGAGGTGTCGAAGCGGATCGATATCTTCGCCAGCGCGCTCTTCCACGAGATGCTGATGGAAGACTTGAACGACCTCGACCTGAGTTACACGCCGCCGCTTAGCAGTCCATGGGACCCGGTGCAAATGTCAGCCCAGCGGTGGGCCTCAGAACAACGACAGACAAAGGAAGTGCATGCCTAAAGAACGGGTACTGATTTTATGCACGGGCAATTCCGCCCGAAGCCAGATGGCCGAAGGCTTATTGCGTTGCGACGCCGGAGATCGCTTCGAGGTGTTCAGTGCCGGAACAAAGCCGGGCCACGTTCGGCCCGAGGCCATCGCCGCAATGCGTGAGTTGGGCATCGATATTTCCGACCACCGTTCCAAGAGCGTGGACGAGTTCAGCGGCCAGCAGTTTGATTACGTCCTGACCGTTTGCGACAACGCAAAGGAGAACTGCCCAGTTTTCTTCGGTAAGACGATCATGATCCACCACAGCTTTGAAGACCCGGCCGCTCTACAGGGCTACGAGGAGCGGCTTGCGTTGTTCCGTCGCGTCCGCGACGAAATCCGGCAATATCTAAATCACTTCCCGCCCAAGCGGTCCTAATTGCAACGGCCCAACTCGACACCAGCCTGGCCTAAGTTCGGCAAACTGCAGCGGTGCGCAGCCACGCGAGGCTCCGAGGTACAGTTGTCCCGAGCAAGTCGCCGGATCAGGAACGGGAAGTCCTCTTATCGTCTGTCCTGTTTCCTGTGCGGGCCATCACTTCGCACTTTCGACGACCGCCTCGATCCTGCCATCGCGGATCGCGCGTTTCAGCACGGCGTGGTCCTTTTCGTTCTGGTCGGCATAGGCCATCGAGAAAATGGCGATGGCTTTATCGAACTCGTCGCTCTTGCCCAGGTAACCGCTAATTACTGCAGGTTCACCGGAGCGCGCGTGGGAGAGAGCCAGAGTGTAGCCGCAGCATTGGGCGAAGACGGTCATTCGGGCCGTATCGAATGTCTCGACCGGAAATTTGATCTTGACGTCCCGGAGTTGCCGGACATAATAGTGACGCCCTAACGGGCCCTTGGTCCAGCCGAGGAAGATGTCGCTGGCCGGCTGCATGAGCCGGTGGCCGTATACGACACGCTGCCCGTGGTTGGCGAAGAGGCTCGCGCCGGCGTAGGCCTCCAGGACAGAGGCCCGGGCCTCCTTAACCTGCAGAATGAGCGGATCTCCGGCGTCGGCCGTAAGCAGCACTAGCGCACAGGCCGTGCCCACGCTCCCGACGCCGACTACCTTAACCGCGGCGTCCTTTATTGCATAGCGATCAAGCAAAATGCGATGGTGAGGCAGCAATGATTCGCGGTATCGGTCGAAGATCAACTTGACGTCCGGATGGACCTCTCCAGGCGCGTGGCCTTTCCAGTGGAATATGGTCGGAGACTGCTCTTTGATGATCGGCGACCCGTCGGAATCATCTACCAGCTTCGGGAAAAGGCCTTCGGAGGTGCTGCTCTCACGCGCCTTTGCCAGGTTTCTTATCGCGCCGCGGCGGATCGTGGCGTCCGTGACGCTCGCGATCAGCATCTCGGCCTCGACAGCGAAGTACCACAGATCCAGCACCTTCATTTCGCTGAACTCGGCCATATGCTCACGGTACGACCGGACACAGGCGCGGACCGCATCCTTGGCGTCGGATTCAGGCAGGCCGTTGTCGCGACAGGCGATCACGAAGCTCGCTGCGAGACGCTTGAGGTCCCACTCCCAGGGCGCAGGCAGGGTCTCATCCAGGTCGTTGATGGCGAAAATGACTTGTCTCTCCGGGGTAGCGAGTCCCCGGAAGTTGACCAGGTGAGAATCTCCCCCGCATTGCACGCGGAGGCCGGTAGCCGCGGTACTTGACAGATCGTCCGCCATGGCGAGCGCCGAGCCCCGGTAGAAGGTGAAGGGAGACAGCACCATGCGCCCGTGGCGAAGGGGAAGGAGATCGGGGAGGCGCCCCTCGTCGGCCTTCAGCACCAGGCGGACCGGGTCAGGCCGATCGTGCGGCGGCTTCCACTCGGCGTGCGCGGTTCGCGGACACTGTCGGGTAAGGCAATGGCGCGGACCGGGCTTCGAATGATGCCGA
>JBAUOG010001177.1:0-6605 GCA_049579625.1 Bryobacteraceae bacterium | reverse complement strand
GTGCTAGGCTAACCAAACTCTACTTCATTCGTCCAAATAGGTCATAGAATTGGGAGTGGCATGGAGGGCAACATGCGCATCTACTTCGTTGTTCTTTCGGCTCTTGTGATTCTGGCGCCGGCGATGCCCCAGGCCTCAAAGTGGACTCCACAGCCACAGGTCACCGACCGGCTCAAAGCAGCCCAGGCCGGATCAACTCCGGCACAGGATGCGTCGAACTCCGCCAGAGATGAGGCCCTGAAGCAGCTGGCAGGTAATGGTCTTTCTCAGGGCACTGCCGGGCAGTTCCAGCAGCCACGTCCACCGCTACTCCAGCCACCGCAGGTTTCTCCCTGGACGGGGCCGTTTTCAAATATGGGCCCCTATGGCAATGGCCTGGACCTCGGAATCCGCCGCCGGGATCTCGTCGGCATGTTGCCCAGTCCGCCCAAGTCGTGCTCGATTCCGCTGCTCGAAGTTCCCGTCGACGGCAACTACGATCAGGGCATTCGCCTCCCACACAGCAGGCGATCCGGTAGCTCCGGGGATCCGAAGATGGCTGTTCCGCCGCCCGCACCCGTCTGCGAAAATCAGCCCGCGCCGGGACCAAGGCTAAAGGCCAAGTAACAGATCGTCCAGCCTTTCCGCGACTCCGCGGAGAGAACTGCGTCATCCTAATCTGAGTATGGCAACATCGACCAAATTAGCGCCCGCAAAGAAAGTGTCCCCCCGCAAGCCAAAAGCCGCGTCGGTGCAGAGCACCTCAGCCAGCTTCGCGGGTTTTCCCAAGCAAGGCTTGCAATTCCTGCGCGACCTGAAGAAGAACCAGGATCGCGATTGGTTCCGCGAGCGCAAAGACCTCTACGAGCAGTTCGTCCGCCAGCCCATGGAGGCGTTGGTCATCGAAGCATCGGCCGCCTGCCGCAAGCGAGGCTTCCCGCTCTACGCCAAGGAGAAATCGCCGGTGATGCGTGTCTATCGCGACATCCGGTTTAGTCCGAATAAGGATCCGTTCAACACGCATGTCGGAGCCGGCCTGAAGCGCACGCCCGGCAAAGAAGGGTTTGGCGAGGTCTATATCCACGTCTCGCCGGAGTCTTCGTTTCTCGCCGCGGGTTTCTGGATGCCGGAGCGGCCCTTTGTGAACGCCTGGCGCAAGGAAATGGACCGCGACCCCAAGAAGTTTCGAGCTTTGTTAGCTCATCTGAAGAAGCATGGCTTCGAGTTCGTGTGCGAAAAGCCGCTTGTCCGGTTGCCCCGCGGATTTGAAGGGCATCAAGGCTCGGAGCTCGAACAGCACTTCAAGCTCATTTCCTACGTGATCAGCAGGTCGCTTTCGGCGTCCGAATACAGCTCCCCAAAGATGCTCGACTCGGTGGTTGATTTTGCCCTAATTAGCAGGCCGCTACTCGAATACGGCTGGGCTTTGAGTCACCAGCCGCCGCGCGATCCACTCGGCGTGGAATGGTAGGCATTCCTATACAGGCAGCAGGCTGAGTGCGGCTTCAATTTCGCTATGAGTGTGGCTGTCGCCCTTGCGCCTGGTCATCACCAGGCCTGCCTCGTAGAGCTCTTTAGCTTCCTCGACTCGGCCCAGTTTCTCCAATGCCTGCCCGCCGTGGTAGTAGGCGGCCGCGTAGTTCTCATCCTGCGTCAGCAGCGCCTTGTATTCCGTAATGGCCTGTTCGTAGTTTCCGCTGTTCGCATACTCCATGGCCAATCCGTAGCGGGCAAAGCTGTTCTTTGGGTCCTGCGCCACCATCTGCTGAAGGATTTCGAGACGATTCGTTGCCATAAGTGAATTGTCCCAGACCTTTGATGGCTCTCTGAGCCTATGTGAGAACTCCGGGGAGAAGGGCACGCGGAACGGAAGGCTGCCGACCAGTCGATGCGATTTGATGTTCTCACTTGTGCTAAACTGTATCGATGATTAAAAGGACCTCCCGCTCAGCCAAGCCGGCGAAGAGAAGGACGACGTTAACCTTACCCGCGGACTCCCTTGTTCAAGCGGAACGAATAGCCCATGCCAGAAAGGTGAATCTAAGCACGGTAGTCTCAGAAGCGCTTTCAGATGGCTTGCGTCTGAGTCTGGCAGCAGAGCGCAGCGAAGCCGTCCTGAGCGGCTACCGCAAGGCGTTCACGGGCTTTTCAGAGGACGAGATGTCGATTCTCGACGGCGTAATTTTAGAGCCGATCGACGGCCGTTAACACGGTCGCCAGCCAATGACTGATCCCGCTTCGGGGCCTTTCCTTTTTGATACGAGCGCCGAAAGCTGGCTGGCCCGGACCACGCGCCCCGTCACGCAGGAATGGATGCGGTCCTATCTTTCTCTCCACCAGGTGCACACTTCAGTTGTGACCGTTCTCGAGCGCGCCCGCGGCTACAGTCTCCTCTGGCGCCGAGCACAAAACCCGGCCCGTCGGGCTGAAGTTGAGGCAGCGCGCATCGCCTACCTCGGCGCACTGGGGAGGGTCTGGCCCGTTGATAGCGCGGTGGCCGTGGTCAGCGGTGAGATCATGGCCCTTCTACCCGACCCGCCGACACCGCCTCGACGGTCCCATCGATCTGCCGAATCGCGATCCGAGCGCCTATCGCGCTGGCGATTCGACTGCATGATTGCTGCCACTGCTCTCGTAGCGGACCTTTCTTTGGTTCATAACAACCCCGATGACTTCGAATCGATTCGCGGCGCGATTGAACGTTCACCCGAACGGTTTCCCAAACTCGGACCACTGCAATTGATGCGCTGTGCCTCTCTGACCTGATTCGACCGCACTCCAGCACCGCTTGCCACCGAGTCTTCTTATGTTTTCGTATGTTCGCGGCCGATGTGCCGGATGGCTCAAGGGCTAGATTTTTCACGTTAGCTCTTCAGCAACGCTAACGGCGAATGGTCGGCGCGCCCGGCCAAAACATAGGACAATCATGGGGAGGATTATTCGTGTCTCCGTCAAGCGCCCTTCAGAAAACATCGGCACGCCGACCTGCCGCCGTGAGCCGCCCTGCGGGCGACACTCGCCGTCTTCGCGACCTCAGGGGTGTGGGCATCAGCATAGAGGCGAATCTGAAGCAGTTGGGAGTGAGCACCGTCAGCGAACTGGCTCGCCACGATGGCGATTCGCTCTATGAATCGCTCTGCGAACTCACCCGAACCCGCCAGGATCCGTGCGTTCTCGACACTTTCCGTTGCGCCGTCGCCCAGGCCCGCAACCCGAGGCTTCCGGTGCAGCAGTGCAACTGGTGGTGGTGGTCGCGCCACCGCAAATCTGCCATCAGCTAGGCGTGCGCAATTCACCATGCCCTGTCTCTACTTTGAGCCGACTGTCCCTGTCGTCGAACCCTTCCATGACCGAAGCCGCCTGCCGTTGATCGAGGAGTACGGCGGTCGCTGCCACGCCATGCACGTAGCGGTAGCCGCAGCGGATCAAATGCGCTGGCAGTGCTGTAACCAAGGGTACTCGCTAGGCCGATGCCCGCAGTTTCCGGCCGCCGGATTTGCTGGCGCGCTCCGCTATTCCGTTACCAGGCACGCGGAGGATTTGTTGGAGTTGGTCTGGATCGAGGAGCGGGAACACGCCCCGTTTCGACATGGCAGCCTGCATTTCACAATCAGCACGGGCTGCCTTCTTGAGGCTGGGCTGGACACTCCCGTGGCCGCCCAGGCACTGGCTTACTGCCGCAGTTATCTGAAGCGCTACCGGGAGCACAGCCGGCCTGCGCACCCCACGGGCGATTCAGAACCTCAATCGATAACATGAATAGCAGTGGAGACCCATACTGCTCATACGGTGGCCGAGAGCCGCTCGGAATACTCGGAGTTCTGCCTGCCCAATGACGCCAACCAGCTCGGGAATATGCTAGGTGGGCATGTGATGCATTTGGTCGATCTGTGCGGCGCGATCGCGGCCATGCGCCATTCCCGGTGCATCGTCGTAACCGCTTCTGTCGACTACATGACTTTTCTGCATCCGGTCAAAGTCGGTTCCCTGGTTCGTCTGAAGTCGCAGGTCAACCGCGTCTTCCGCACCTCCATGGAGGTCGGCGTTAAAGTCTGGGTGGAAAACCTTCACACGGGCGACGTGAAGCACACATCGTCCGCCTACCTCACCTTCGTGGGGCTTGATGCCGATCAGCAGCGAGTCGTCCTGCCGCAGATCATTCCCGAAAATGAAGAAGAGAAGCGGCGCTTCGACGAAGCCGGCGCACGGCGCGCCTATCGTTTGGCACAAAAAGAAGGCTTCAAAGCCCGGGCTTAGGTTCCCTCATTCAGGTGGACAGAAGCCCTATTCGGGTTCAGCTTTGTACATGTACTTGACGCAGTGCTTGTAGAGCAGAAGGTTGGGCGCACCCTCACGATTCAGCTTCAGGCACGTTTTGTCGTACCATTCGATGACTCCTTCAAGGTGCTCTCCATCCGTCAGCACAACCACCATGGTGGTCTTGCCCTGCATCTGCTTCGAATAGTAGAACTGCTCGGCGTTGGTTTGCTCCGGCGGAGCGGATTTCTTCGCGGCAGGTCGGCGGTTTAAGTCTTTCACTTCCATGAGTGTTTTATGAACTGGCTTTCTGAATGCGACGTCCAATTGCCAGATCCTCCCATAAACTTCATTCTGACGGGCCAGCTAAGAATGTCAGCGTGATTACTCTGTCGCCCGCGGTTAGCTGTTAGGCGCGGGCCGGCTCCGAATCGTTACGCAGATTTATAATCATTGCGTCTAAAGCTACCATTTTTTGGATATTGCGGCTCGCCATCCTGACCAATTCGTCGATCGACGCCACCGCCTTCTCGATCCAGCGGAAGCTGACTCGGCCCGCTAGCGTCGAAATCTCCCGGTGCAAATCCTTGTTTTTGACGGCCTCGCCGCCGTGCCAGCAGATCAGCAAGTCCTCGAGCAATCCGTACGCCACTTTTGAATACAAGTCCAACTTCTCGGATTTCTTCGCGCCGAACGATTCCGATCGCTGAATCCACGCGCCGAACGGCACCGCACCGGCGGCACACTCGAAGAACGTCATCATCAGGGCTCGCCGCTGCCGGTACTCCTCGATGTTCAGGGTGGTCGCAAAGCCCGGGCTGCCCTCCGCCACCATTACCCGGTTCGCCGCATCCGGCAATCCCTTCTCCACAGCAAATTCCCGCATTTCCTCGTCGCCCAACCTCGACATGGAGAAGACGAGCGAGCGCGACCGGATCGTCGGCAAAAGATCGTATATGTTTTCTGTGGTCGCAATCAGCACCAGGTAGGGTGGGGGCTCTTCCAGCAGCTTCAGTAGCGAATTGGCAGCTTGTTCGTTAGCGCGGTCCAGCCGGTCGATCAGGAACACCCGCCTGCTGCCGCTCAGCGGCCGGAACTGCGCGCGCTCCTTGAGCACCCGCATCTGCTGGATCGAAATCTGGCGCAGCGGCCCGTCAGGCGCGAATGTCACGAAGTCCGGATGTGTGGAAAAGAAAAGGGGAGTGTCCGCTCTCTTTTCGGCTGTCCACTTCTCACGTTCCTGAATCAGGTCCGCGTTTTCCGGCAGACTGAGGTCGTCCCGCTCGATTTTGTCGGCACCGCCCAGCACCCGGGCTGCAAAGCGCCGCGCCAGCGTGGCCTTTCCGATGCCTTCAGGACCGCCCAGCAGGATCGCCTGGGCGACGCGACGCGTCTCAATCATTTGAGCCAGCGTGGCGGCCACCGCTTGGTTTCCCCAAAAGGACTCAAATCCGAACTGGCCAGCGGTTGCCATGAGAGAAGGCTTCCCGCCCGGTGGCTTCTGTTTATGGAAACCACGAAACGGTGAATGCCTCTATTGTGACACTTATCTTTGGCGGCTCCGCTCACGCGTCTTCTTCACTCGTAGCGCAGGGCAATCGTCGGATCGATACGGGTTGCGCGGCGGGCGGGCAGAAAGCTCGCCAGCAAAGCAACCATGATCATCGCTGCGATTGCCAAACCCACCGCAACTGGGTCGTAGAATTTCAGCCCGAACAGCTGGCTCTCCAGCAGCCGGAAGGCAATCAGTGGTAAGCGGATGACGAAGTTGTAGAGGAATGGCCCTGCGTGCTGTTGTGTAAGATGTCAACCCGGCAAATTGGCATTCGCGACCGCCGGGGCCGCCCGCCGAATCCCGAGAACAGGGTATGCTGACCGTGTAATGCCTTCTTCCGGTTGTGGGGCAGGTTGCGAAGCTGCGGCTGGTTGTTCAACCCGCCGTAACGACGACGTGCTGACAGATTACAGCAAAGACGGTGTGGATCTAACGCTCATCCGCTGGATGCTCGCACTCACGCCGATCGAGCGCTTACAATTTCTCGAAGAACGTATCAATGAAATCCTCGCCATCCGCGAGTTGAATGCCGGAAACCAAACTTCTTTCAACGCTACGAAGCCTCTCTGAAGGTGGCGTCCAATTCATCCTTGTCGGAGGCTTGGCTGCTGTTCTGCAGGGCGCTCCGATTCAGACGTACGACGTCGACCTGGTCTATTCACTGGACCCGGCGAACAGGGAGCGTTTGCTCAAGGTGCTGGAGTCGCTCGATGCCATCTTTCGCATGCAGCCGGAACGACGTTTGCGGCCGGCCGAAAGCCATCTCGCGGGCGGCGGTCACTTGAATCTAATCACGCGGTACGGGCCGCTGGAC
>JBAUOG010001176.1:0-2437 GCA_049579625.1 Bryobacteraceae bacterium | reverse complement strand
TGTCAGCGGCTCGTAATTCTGGAGGCTTGGAGACGTCCGGTAGTTGGGAATGACTCCTAGAATCCGCTTGCTCTCGGGAGGAGAAGCGCTGCCTCGCTCAGTCTCCGGTGTGAAGCTTGGCTGAGTTGGATCGCTCGGTGAAGCTTGTTGACACAGAGACAATGACGTAAAAAGAACAACCGCAGCACCGGCACGCGAGATTCGATAAAGCACAAAAGACTCCTCTTTATCGACGAGAGCGATATCCAGGGGTTTGTTGGTGAGTGCTAGCCGACTTCACGAACTGCACCGGCCCAGAACCGGTCGCGTAAGAGTCGCTTCAAAAATTTGCCTGTGCCGCTTTTCGGCAGATCGGTATCCGAGAATTCTATGTGGCGTGGGACCTTGTAATTTGCCAGGCTTTGGCGACCGTAACGGACCAAAGCGTCCGTTGTGAGGCTCATGCCATCTTTCAGGACCACGCAGGCGGCCACCAGCTCTCCCCATTGAGGATCTGGTATTCCGAAGACCGCTACCTCGCGGACGGCCGGATGGGCGAGGATGACAGCCTCGACCTCGCCGCAATACACATTTTCCCCGCCTGTGACGATCATGTCCTTCAACCGGTCCAGGATGTAGAAATAGCCGTCAGCGTCCTGGTAGCCTATGTCTCCCGTGCGGAAAAACCCGTTTTGGAAGGCAGCCGCTGTATCCTCCCGATCATTCCAGTATCCAGACATGACGTTTGCTCCACGCGCCATCAACTCGCCGCGTTGGCCAGCCCCGACCTCCTTGCCCGCTTCGTCTGCCACCCGCACTTCGATACCGGGGCAAGGTCGTCCGCACGATAAGAGCCTCTTGTCTGTGTGTTCCTGGTCCCGCAGACCAGTGAGAAACCCCGTTTCACTGAGGCCGTAGACTTGAACCAACTTGACGTTTGGCAGGAGTTCTCGAGTTCTGCGGATCAGCTCCGGTGCCATTGGGGAACCTCCGTAGCCTAGAACTTCAAGATTGCTCAAATCATAGTTCTTGACGCTGGCGAACTGGACAAGCAGGTTGATCATTGTCGGAACCAAAATGGTATGGCTGACTCGCTCTTTTGCGACTGCTTCGCAAAAGTCTTGCGGCGTGAAGCGGGGGAGGGTGACTTGGCACGCGCCGAACGCCGGCGCCGCGAACATCGCTGGGAAATCAGCGATATGAAAAATGGGCGCAGCATGGAGGTAGACCCCACCCTCCCGGTAGGGCATCCAGTAATTGAAATTGTGAACATTCGACAGAATGTTGGAATGCCTCAAGATCACACCCTTTGGCCGGCCAGTCGTGCCGCTGGTGTAGATTAACGCCAAAATTCCGTCCGGATCGTAACTAGCGTCTGGACACGAATCGTTTTGTCCCTCCAACGGCTCTTTGTCGAGTGTCAGCATCCACGAGACCGGGGTGGTCGGCATTGGCAAGGAGGAATGCCGAACTAATCCGCGCGGACACGCGTCCGCGAGTACGTGATCGATCTCCGCGGCCGAGAGTCGCGTATTTATCGGAACGGCGATGACACCCAGCCAGCTGCATGCGTAGACAAGCTGGATATACTCGGGGCCGTTGGGAAGAAGGAGTGCCAACCGGTCGCCCGGCCTGAAGCCGTGACGGTTGAGAGCGGCGGCCAGATTCCTGACGCGGTTGTGAAGCTCACGAAAAGTCAGCCGGCACTCAGCGGTACAAAGGGCTGGACGCTCGGCGTAGTATCGGACCGATCGACCAACGGAATGGACATACATCATCTGCTGTTTCTCCTGCTCTGAGTCGTCGGATCACGATTTGCATAACGAGGGGCATACACGGAGCGTTCTCGATCGCGCGGCGGAGCTTGTGGGTGCTCTGCCTCTCGGTCTCACAATCCCAGGCCGTTACACAACGCCGCGGAGTCCAACTCAAATCGGTAGTTCGCCAAGTCTTCCACAGTAATCATCTTGAGATCGTGTTTCAAGCAAAAGTGGACGAGGTCTGGCACGCGCGCCATCCTGCCATCATCGTTCATAATTTCGCAGATGACGCCAGAGGGATGCAGTCCCGCAAGTCGAGCAAGGTCGACCGACGCTTCGGTCTGACCGCGGCGCTCCAAAACTCCTCCCGAGCGGGCTCGTAGGGGAAAAACATGGCCGGGGCGGCCCAGGTCTTCGGGACGGGTACGGGAATCGATAGCAGCCAGGATGGTCTGTGTCCGGTCGTAGGTGGAAATGCCGGTGGTCACGCCACGCCCTCTCACATCGATAGAAACTGTGAACGCTGTGTTGCAGGGTGAGGTGTTGCAGGGCGTCATCGGGCTCAGATCCAATTCATCCGCCCTATCGGCGGTCATGGCCAAACAGATGAGGCCTCTTCCGTGAGTCGCCATGAAATTAATGGCTTCCGGTGTGACCATCTCGGCCGCCATCGTGAGATCGCCCTCGTTCTCGCGGTC
>JBAUOG010001175.1:0-4560 GCA_049579625.1 Bryobacteraceae bacterium | reverse complement strand
CCACGATCGTTGGCGGTATTGGCTTCGAGTACTACGTCCTGTCTCCTCGTGGATTGGGTGTGGGAAACCCCGAACATTGGATCGCACTGGGGGCGTTCCTCGTGACCGCCGTCGCCACCGGCCAGCTAGCCGCCCAGTTGAGGCGACGCCGAATTGAGGCCGTTGAGCGTCAAGTAGATATGGAGAAGCTGTACAGGCTCGTGAATGCGTTAATGGAGAGCGGTAGCGCCGAATCCACTACGCTTCAACTGGCGGACAAGCTCGTGGAGATCCTTGACGCCGAAGGCGTCGCTGTCTACGACAAACACTCAGGCAGCATTGTCCGCTCGGGCCTACGGGCCGTCGCCATCTCTGATCAAGCTCTCCGAGATATAGCAACCGCCGGACGCCGGACGGAGGGTGCGGAATCGGAACATTCTTTTGCTCCCATCCGGTACTCCGGCGAAGTGGTTGGGTGCATCGGCGTGACCGGTGCGAAGTTGTCGGATGCCCTCCTGGGTGAGGTTGCAGGGCGGGTAGGGCTGGGACTGGCGAGGTTGTACGCACTCGAAAAAACCACCCAAGCCGCGGTGATCCAGCGGTCAGAGGAACTGAAATCGGCTGTTCTCGACGCAATGGCGCACGAAATCAGAGGTCCGCTCAATTCGATCAGAATTGCTGCGACGACGCTGCTCTCGGGGAACGCCGGCCAGGATGTGAAGATGCGGGAGATGCTGACGATCATCGACCAGGAGGTGACCCGGACGGACTCCGTTATCGACGAAACCGTGCAGCTAGCGCGCTTGGAAGCCAACCAACTCTCTTTGAAAAAAGAGCCGCAACAGATAGGTCAGCTGATTTTGACCGCCGTCCAAGATATGGGAGCACTGGCCGGCGGTCGATCCCTCCATGTGTGCGTGCCAGATTCCCTGCCTGCTGCTGATTGCGATAAGGAGATGATCGCCCGCGTGCTCCGGCAAATTCTAAGTAACGCTCTGAAGTACTCGCCGGACCATTCACCATTAACGATATCGGCAGAACTCTCAGGAGACGCAATCGTCATCGACGTGGTCGATCGAGGCCCTGGTGTTGACGAAAAGGAAAAGGATCGTATCTTCGAAAAGTACTTTCGCGGTCGCGCGGCCCGCGCCGGAACCTCGGGAACAGGATTGGGCCTCGCGAGTGCTAGGTCCATCGTTCGAGCTCACGGGGGAGAGATCTGGGTCACCAGACCGCCAGCGGGGGGCGCAGCCTTTCACGTGTCCCTGCCGCTGGCTGGCGCCCGAAAGCCGGTCGGGGTGCTGTGATGGGTGCTGCGAGAGTCATGATTGTCGATGACGAGCCTCAGGCCCGGCGCGTCCTGAAATCGGCCCTCATTACACGAGGATTCGAAGTCACTGATGCCCGCTCCGGCGAGGAGGCGCTAGAGAGTCTTCGACGCGAGACTCCGGACGTGATTCTCCTCGATCTGAAGATGCCTGGTATCGGCGGCCTCGAGACGTGCCGCCTCATTCGCGAAAGTTCCGAGGTGCCGATCATGATCGTATCCGCCAGGCGCACCGAACCGGAGAAGGTAGAGGCCCTCGAGTGTGGCGCCGACGACTACGTCACCAAACCCCTGGGCATTGACGAGCTGGTTGCCCGGATTCACGCTGTAACTAGAAGACCGTCGGTCGGACCTCACCTCCGGGTCGTCCGGTTGGACTCGGTCGAGATCGATCTCGAAAGCCATGAGGTAAGGCGAGGCCAGAATATCGATCATCTGACCACCAAGGAGTTCAGGCTTCTCTATTACTTCCTACAGAACGCCGGGAAGGTTGTCTCACACCGGCGGTTGCTGCAAGCCGTCTGGGGGCCCGACTATGGTAACGAAGTTGAGTATCTTCGAGTCTTCATTAACCAGTTGCGCAAGAAGATCGAGCCGGATCCGTCTCGTCCAAAGTATATTCTCACCGAGCCTGCGTCCGGATACCGCTTCGCGCCTGGCATCAACGCGTCAAGAAAATTATAAGAACTCTTTTATTCTGCCTTTATGACACCCGCATATTCTGGTCACGAGAGCATCCACCTCAGGGGGTGGGCAGATGATGAATTGCGATTCGAGTCATTCAACCGGTGTCGCGCCTTGCATATTGATCGTTGACGACGATCCTCAATTCCGCAAGGCCCTTCACTTGGCGTTAGGCTCTTGTGGCTACCAGGTTACCGATGCCATCGACGGTGAGGGAGCGCTGGCAAGTGTCGCCAGCAGCACGCCGGACGTGGTTGTTCTCGATTGGCAATTGCCGGGTATAGACGGAATTCAGACCTGCCGGGAGATACGGGCGCGTGCTGACGTTCCAGTCATCATCGTTTCTGCAAATCGCCCAATGTCACACACAATGGTTTGGGAGGCCGGCGCGGTCGGCTACCTTACTAAGCCGTTTTCAATGAACGAGTTGGTGACGCATATTGAATCCGCCCTGAAGAATTGAAAGGCATTTGCTTTAAACACCGTTATAGAACTAGCCTGTTAACTAAATAAAGTAAATGCTAATACTATCTTTATGTTCTCTTATCGAGCACCCCATAAACTGAAGTTAGAGAGAACAAAAAGTGACTTGCCCAACCCCAGTTCGCCACGCCTGTTGTTTCGAGTAGATCTGCGGTTGGAGAGTCGGCGCAAGAGAGGAGAACAATATGATGTTTATGCGAATTGGAAACGGTGATTTGTGGCCGGGTCAACGGTCAGCTTGGCAAAGGAGAACGTTATGAAACATAGCAATCTGTCACGCACTTTAATTGGCGGATTCGTTGGAACCCTGGTCATGACCGTCTTGCTGTACTCTGCTCCGTCGGCTGGAGCGCCTAATACGGACATTGCGGCCCTATTAGGCTCGCTATTCGGCCATGGAATACCGGCGATACTGACCGGCCTGTGGTGGGCGGGGATGATGTGGCACTTTGTCAATGGCACTATCGTCTTTTCGCTGATTTATTCCTACTTCGTCTACGGCTGGCTGCCAGGCAGCAACTGGTTCCGTGGGGTGATCTGGGGGCTGGTCCTTTGGATAGGGATGGAACTCACCCTCATGCCGGCAACTGGAAACGGTATATTCAGCGATCACCTGACCAGCATTTTTGCGCGGATAGTGGGCAGCTTTGTCCTATACGGCATTTACGGACTGATTTTGGGCGCGATCGCAGGAGCGCAGTCGGAACATACTCATCATGTCGCGCATCCTGCCTGAGCTTACGCTTCGTCGGAAAGCCAGGTCGCTTGAGAGGGCCAACCAAGGCGCTATCTTCCAGGAACATTTCGAGACCGCTTTTGGACACGGCCCTTTCGGCACGTTAAGCCGCTTCTCCAAACCCCGTCTCATTGGTGTTTCGCAGACTTCACCACAGTCCATCAAGTGAGGCAAGGAGGTTGACATGTTTCGAAGCCTGGATTCAATGCTTGGCTCAGCGGTCGTCGCTACGGATGGGCAAGTCGGCAGAGCGTACAACGCTCTCATCGACGATCGATTATGGGCAATCCGCTATCTGGTCGTTGAGACCGGTTCCTGGTTCGGGCACCGGAGGGTCCTGATTTCTCCCGAGGCGCTGGGGAGCCCGAACTTGATCGAGGAGATAATTCCTGTGCTGTTAACCAAAGAGCAGGTTCAAAGAAGCCCAGACGTGGAAACGGATCGGCCCGTATCGCGGCAGCGAGAAAAGTGCGTTCTATCGTCCCTTGGGACACACAACCCCAGTGCCGGCGCCGATTCAGAGCGGACCGGAGATCCGCACCTTCGCAGCGCAAAAGAATTGGCCGGCTACCACGTCGACGCGAGCGACGGATCGCTCGGCGACATTGCGGATTTCATTGTAGAAGACCAAGGATGGGGAATTCTCGACTTGGTGGTTGACGCAGGACCATCGCCCGACGGTCACAAAGTCGTCATCCCCACCGGCTGGGTATCGGAGGTTTCGTGGGAGGACCGGTCCGTTCGGCTGAATCGCCCGAGGAGCAGCGAATTTCTTGAGAGAAACCTGATGCGCCTATCCCATCAATAGGGAATACAAGCAAATCATTCCTATTGAGTCGTTCAGCTGCGATGACCGCGACTCCTGGATTTTGAAACGACATTTCTGCTGGGTGAGACTCCATCCCCGTGGAGTTGGACAACACTTCCCTGCCCGCATCAATTTGCCTTCGGCAGCACTTTCACTTGCCCGTCTTTTCTTGCGCAACGAGGCGTTCCGCTGTTTCTAGGTGTCCTTCCAAGGTGGGGATCATGTTGTTCGCCCATGCCTTGATGTCGGCGTTCTCTCCGTGTTCGGCTTCGTTCTTGAACGCTGCGATCACGGACTTGTGCGCTTGGACTTCTTCATTCAGGAACGCGCTATCGAACTGAGTGCCGTCAAACCGCATCAGCCGGTCGATCTCCTTGTCTTCGCCGAGTGCTGTTGGTATCTTCTCGCCGGCTTTGTTTGCCAAGGCACTGAGTTCCCTGTAAGCAGTCGCATGGTCATTCGATAGTTCTTGCCCAAAGTCCTTCACCCCCTGCTGCGAGGCCTGATGCTCAGCCATTTGGCCCAGGTGCGCCTCTTCCAAGT
>JBAUOG010001174.1:0-5788 GCA_049579625.1 Bryobacteraceae bacterium | reverse complement strand
CCGTGAAATCCGCCCCCACCGTGAAATCCGCCGGAGGTACGTCCCGCCCCCATGCTGGAGAAGACGTGATCACTTTGCATAAGCGTCGTTCCGCCGTTGTGATAGCCACCCAAGACGCTGTGGTTACCCGTCCAGCCGCGCTGCTCGAAACCAGGGGTGCCAAAGCGTTGCTGAGGCGCTGCGCGGAAACCTTGGGTGCTGCCCGCTCCGCGATTAAGGGACTGGTATGTGCCGCCGCGGTATCCCCGGTAGGCTCCGCCTCCGTACGCTCCATTCTGAGCAAAGCGACCTGCCACGCCGCGATTCCCGTAAGGCACGCCGAGCCGGTGTTCCGGATTATGCGCCCACACGGAACCACCAAACGGCTCATCGTGGAAATGTTGGAAGCCGTAGCGATGGAAGAACGAATGGTTGATGAATATGTTCCCGCCGTACCAGTTGGGTGTCCACCCCCAACCACCCCATCCCCAGCCGCCCCAGCCGCCGAAGTAAAGACCGAGGTCGATACCCGGAAACCATCCGAGACCCACGTCAACACCGGGGTAATAGAGCGGGGGATACTCGCCCCATGCCGGTGGACCCCAGACATATGCGGGGTTGTAATTCGGCACGTACCAGGTATCGGGGTTTGCCGGCTCTATGTTAATCGCGTTCTGTCCGTTCTGGCTTTGAGTCGTCACGGTTTCCTGTGGCGTAGAACGTAACGTCCCTTTCGCCTCAGCTTCTGCCCGCATGCGCTGCACCGCCTGCATCACGTCGGCTTGTTGGGCGAGAAAGGCGTTGCCGAGCTGGGTTGTCCAGCCCATGTTCTGCGTCAAGCGCGCCAGCACGTCGGGGAACGCAACCAGTCCCTGTACACTCGGATCCCAGTTTTGCTTTTTTGCCTCGTCCATTAACTTCGAGGGCTTCCATTTTGAATGGTCTTGGGCCCATTGTTCGGCTTCTGCAATCTCCATCGGGTAGGTAGCCGCCGCCAGCACCTCGCCGACCAGTGGATCAGGGTACAGGGCGATCGGCGCGACAAGATCGTCAAGCTGCTGTGGCGACAACGCCGCTCCGGGCGCCGCGTTCTCTTGGGGAGGCGGCATTGGTTGTTGGTATTGCGAGGGCGCGGTCTGCAGGAGGAAGAAGGCGACGAAAGCCGCGACGCCGTGACGAAAAGCTACGTCTAGCATCTCACTCATTTGATGCGCTCAATCGAGTCGTGTTACCGAGGGGAAACACTGGTAGTCTCCTAACTAATAAAACGCAAGAACGATCCGCCGGAGATATAGAAACTACGCATTCGAGTCAAGGGCGACCACGCGCGGTCAACTGACCGAGATGAGATGCTCTCAAGGACAGTCGGGTGTTCGTAGACGCGATCGCGTGGATGTGTCATTTCGCTTGCAGCTTTCGGATGGCTTCCAGCTCCCGGCGACGTTTCGGAGTGGTTTTTGGATACGCCATCTTAAGCTCGTTGAACGCATCAAGCAGGATTTGGGAAACAATTAGACGGGCGTTCTCCTTGTCATCTGCTGGAACGGCGTACCAGGGTGCGTGACGGGTGCTGGTCGCGTGCAGGTAATCCTCAAAAGCCTGGCTGTAATCCTTCCAATACTTCCTTTCATGAATATCTGAGAGGCTGAACTTCCAGTTTTTGTCCGGTTCGTCGATGCGCTCGAGGAATCCGTGAATTGATAACACGCTCACGAGGTAAGTCTTGCCTTTCCGCCCAATTGAGACACTCGTAACCTCGGCGAACCTAAGTTGAGCAGGTCTTCTTTGAGAGTAATTCGCCTGGGGGCCGAATGGACTCACGTCGGCACGGTATTCTTCCCCATTGTCCGGCAGTACTCCGTCACCGACAGTTCCGGGCGGTCCCTTCGCCGCAGGCCACGCTATCCAGTCAGAACGTTGTCGAAACACTGTCGACACAATCTCGGAATGATCTGTGCAGCGCGGATCCTCCGCAGTAAAGCAGATACGACCGTCCGCCTGCCTTGCGGCTAGTCATCGAGACCCAGTCGCTGAAGCAGTGCCGCAAAACCAGAATGCGTCCGAAGCGAGTCAAAGACCGGATCGACTCCGAGGAAGAGCAGCAACGGGTCCCTTTGAGTGCAGGCCGCCCCCAGTGATTCGAAGGCGGCAACCGGCTCATTGTGCCATGCATGGATCGCGGCGTGCCAGTACCAGGACATGTAGTTATCAGCGGTCTGGGGATCTAATTCTCGTAGGGCGACTTCAGCTTGCTCACGCCTGCCCAAGGCCGCGCTCACGCACCCCAGCGCACAGACCGCCGCTGGATGTCGGTCAGAATAAACGCACGCGTTTTCAACTTCGGTGATCGCTTCCTCCCACCATCCCAAGTGCGCGCAGACCAATCCAAGAATACGGTGCGCGGGCCAAAACCGGGGCTCCAGAAAGAGCAGGTCCCGACACTCCTCAATTGCCGCATCGTAGTCTCGCGACAGGTATAGGATCCGGACAAGTTCTGCCCCAATCCGCATCGATAGTGGTTCCAGTTCTTGTGCTCGGCGCCCCTCGCCGAGTGCCCTCTCGTGTTCGCCCACGGCGTTGAGCAGCATCGCCCTGGCGCAGTGCGCATCAGCCAGGCCTTCGTCGATCTCGAGGGCCCGTAGGAAATCTGTCTCCGCGCCTTTCCAATTGCCGTCGAACACCATCCGTACGCAACCTTGTGACACGTGTGCTGCCGCAAGGTTCGAGTCGGCGAGGACCGCTTCGCGCGCGGACTCCCTTGCTTTATGGCAAACGTCCGCAGCCGCGACCGTTCCCGAAAGTGCAAGCCGGCTGTAGGCGTCGGCGAGCCCCGCCCATGCCGCCGCGCAACCTGTGTCTTGGTTGAGAACCTCCGCGACGAAGCGGTAGCCAAGCCCGGAACACGTCTCGATGAATCGGCGTCCGCGCGGCGAATCGCCCAGCGCCTGGCGCAACACGTTCATGGCCGCGTTCAAATTGTGTTCGAAGCTGAGAGGCAAGTGGGGCCAGAGATCGTTGGCCAATTCAGTGCGCGTGACAAGCGATCCCGGATGTTTCAGCAACACCTCAAGAATGCGAAATGGTTTGTAGCGCAGACATACGCGTTCGCCGTTCCTCCGCAGCTCCCGCAGTTCAAAGTTGACTTCAAACGCATCAAAACGCGCGACATTTGCTTTCTTGACCTTATTGATCGGCGGCACTGCCGCGACAGCCTCAGAACAGCAAGCGCACTTCCATTTGCCTTTTGACGCAAAGTGGGGGTCGCTAGTATTGCCACCAGGGGATTACACGGTACAGGTGACCAGCCGACGACGACGACGACCGCGACTGTAGTCGTACTCCGGGGACCGATCGAGGGATTCATCTTGCCTGTGAGCAGCGACTACTATGGCGACCGCACCGCCGCGCCGCCTGACAGCCATTTCTTGCAACTGATCAAAGTGGGCGATGTCTATTTCGTTACGAAATACCAGGAAGGGTCGCAGACGACGACTTTACATTTTAGGACACCGAACCAACATGGTCCCGAACAAACAGCCGCGCGAGAAGTGGTCAACATCGCGGTTAAGAGAAGCTAACTTCCAATCGCTTGCGGGAATAAGTGGATCAGGAATCTATCGGTCTTTCACTGTTACCAGCGACACAATTGTCGGACCGCATCTGGGCGAGACGTGTGTGGCTGGGAAATACAGATCCGAGGCGCGTGCGTTATTCTTTGGACCGGTGGTCCGCATGATCAATGACCATTACCTCTACTGGACCCCTGCTCCCTTCCAGCTTAATCCCGAGTTCTTGCACGGCCGTGGAGATGGAAGCTTCGGAGTCGACAGCTGGAACGCCTGACTGCGTCGACCCTGCCTCACCAGCCAAGGGGTTCGAATGGCGGGTGTAATCCAGCTTGAAATCGTACATTCCTAAGAGTCCGGTCCTATCCACCACAGGGCTCCCGAGCAAACCCGACAGAGTCTTGGCCAGACTTGCAAGAGCTGTTTTGAGTTCGATATGAGGGCATGATCGGTGCGCGGTTCGCTTTCGAGCTGAAGGTCCGAGGGGCCATGAGATGATGGCGGCCTTCCAGATCCTTATTTGTTGCGACTCGCCGTACTGGGCAGGCCAAGCGGTTGGGCGTAAAACCCCGACCGTGTTTGAGCCTTCAGTTGGGGCTGGTCTATCTTTACTTCGATGGCGTGATACTCGTTAGGACCATCGGGTGGAGTTGAATCGTATGAAAGGACGTAGTAGGAATTCGCATCTCGAAAGCAGGCTTCGATTTCTCCAGCGACGTCGTTGCTCGAGTTGAGAACCCGACCACCGCTATGCACGGCAAGAACCCCCAGTGCCAAGTTGCCGAATTGTACTTGCGATGGCTTGGTCACTCCTTTCAAATATCCTTCGTACGCAAACGTGCGGAATCCGCCGGCGTCCGAGGTTCCCAGTGGATCCACGCTATAAAGCGTAATGCGGGAAAGCCACAACTGAGTTGAGGTGGCAACAATCGAATTGAAGATACCTTGCTGATCTTTCGTGGTCAGCTGTATGTTGGGGTTGGACAGCAGGGCCCAACCCGGACTTATCCAAATAACAATCTTCCTGCCGGGCCGGTTGACTTCATATTCCGCGAGTTGCCCCAGCGCGTTGAGCGACAGCTGCGCACGGTCGACAGCGCCCCAAAATCCTTGTGATCTGTTACTCACGCGCAAGCCATTTTGGTTTTGGTCCAGATATGCGATCAGCGCGTTTCCATCACGAGAGGGCTGGCCGGGACTCTGGAGCCCGGAATCGGTATAGAACGCAATCGATACTGGCCATGCAAGACTCCCGCCATCTTGCTTCAGAAGTTTATCGATCTGTTGGCGCTCGTAAGCCACTCTGCTGTACGCGGTGTTGACTGCATCGACGACCAGGACGATTTCCAGTGCCGCGTCGGCTGGTGCGGTTTGGCTTACAGCCTCGAAAGAGAGAATCTTCTGCGGCTGTTTATTATCCAGAATTGTGAAGTTCTGCTGCTGCAGGCCCGCAACCGGCTTCCCGGATTTGTCACGCACGACGACATCGAGCGTCACTCGGTTATCCGCGTTCGCGGGAGTGACCGCAACGGCTTCCTGACGCGCAAACGCCGAGAGAGATAAACAGAAGAGACATATCCAAGGAAGGTGTGAAGCAAACATCCTGGATTTCTGCTTTCCTATGTTGCTCATAAATCTATTCCTAAGTGGCTTCAGCATGGATTCAAGCTCAACGGAGGGCCACGTACTAATTCGACAGGTCAAGGACCCGAAAATCCGTTCAGTAGGGTCTCCTGCGTGGTGGGCTGGCCCGCTTCCGAATCCGCCACTACCAATTGCTCCGATTCAACACCCTCGTCCGCCGCCCGCAAATCCGCCGAAGCGCTTTGCCACGTTGACGCGTGACATTAAAGCAGTCTGAGAGCGTAATAAGTAAGCAGAAACACCAATGAGCCGACCGCCGCCGCGAAGAGGCTGTAGAGGTGGAACCCGTTTACACCGGGGGGGCCGAACGTATAAAACAGCCAGCCTGCCGCCGCGGCGCCGACAACTCCCAGTAGGATGTCAGGCAAAATGCTTTCCCCGCTTCCTTTTGCAAGCCCGCTGCCCATGACCCCCGCTGCCAGACCAAGAGCTATCCAGGACACAAATGACATGGTCTTTTCTTCCTGTCTGGTTGATTGATGCATCTCCCGGCTTCTTATCCGCGTCCCCCGATTCGTCCAACGCAAGTTGATATCCATCGCAGATCCACAGCGAGCCTCCCGGCTGGCAAGCTGAACCACCTCCTTGCTCTCCTCGGT
>JBAUOG010001173.1:0-2483 GCA_049579625.1 Bryobacteraceae bacterium | reverse complement strand
CTCTTCCTGACAGCAGCTTCCCAGCAGACCCACTGACGCACGTTTGCGCACTGGTGATCCCGGAATTTGTGCCTCAAGTCGTACTCAGGGATTCGCTTGGACTTGCGGGTTTCCTAACTGGACCCCGCCGCCTGAACTGCTCTTCCGGTCGACGGCGTAATACAAGACCCGGCCCGGGAGAGCAGGCACTTGGATTGTGCAACCTGCCGAGCAACTCTGCCAGACGGGTCCTTCGCTCTCATAGGCGAAAGGCATAGCCGAATTCGTGGTTGTCGAACAGTTCTCCTGGCGGGTTGTGCAATAAAAGCTAGCCGGGTTGCCGTTCTCGCCATACCCGAATCGAACCCTCGCTAAACTCAGGTCTGAGTTGGGTCCGAGGGTGACTGGCAAGAGCTGGAAGTCATTTCCCGGCTGCGTCTGATTCGTGCTTCCAGGCAACGGGGGTATCTTTGCCATAAACAATTCTGTTCGGACACCGTCACACCAATCACAGGCAAAGACTGCCCAAGTCCCAGTTGGGTCGGGGACCGCGGTCGAAAACTCGTACTGACGCCCAGGCCCCATGAACCCCATTCCAAGCCTCCTCCAGTTCAGAGCATGCGGATCAGGGACATCGTCCCGAGCCTGGATAATCTGGGCCGCGTTCGCCGCTAACGTGTTGGCGCACGGCATCACATACTGAACCGTGTCCGAGTTACAGTAGCCGAGGCTACTGGCGTAGGCCCCGCCGACCTGTGGTACTGACAGGTAGGCTTGCCCAACCGTAGAACCAGTGCGGCATTCTCCCGCCGCATACGCCACGCAGTACTTCCAGGTCGTGGAATCGGTGATAACGTTGCCGGTCGCGGGTGAAGAAACGTCCTGCAAGAGATAGCCGCCCGCATAGGCGACAACCGGCTGCGTTTTGAAATTCACGGTCCCTGTCGGTGCGCCGAACTTCCAGACATCGTTAGTTCCTGAGACCAACGTGCCGGGCGTCTGAAATACCGTATTGTTACCACTCGGAAGCTCCGGGGCAAACCCGCCAAATGGGTTCAGTGTATAGAAATCCAGGAACCAGTTTCGGGCTACTGGGTCTTGTGCAGACAACTGCATATTGGATGGATAGGACTGAAATTGGGAAGGAGCCTCTAAGCCATGAAAGAATACATCGCCTGAAACGTACAAAGGAGTATTCTGTGTTGACGCAGTAAAAGGTTTTTGGTAGATAACTTCGTGTGGAATTCCTTGCACAGTACTTTGCACGATTGTCGTATTGCTTGCATCCGAACCGGCTCCAGCCGAAAAGTGTCCACCACAACAGGCTGCAAAATAGCCCGCGGAAAGATTGGTCGTATCGTTGTAAAAATTCATCCCGCATTGAACAGCCATTACACCCGTCCAACCATTGAGCCACGGTTCTGGATTGGGATAGTTAGGGTCACAGTTTTGGGCACTACCCGCGACGCGAGACGCCACAAACTGCCAATTATTTGATCCAAGCGAAGTCACCTGAACGATTTGCAAATACTCATAAGGAACCGTTCCACCCGATTGAATGGAGGCCAAGTTTCTAACAAAATCACCGGGTCCAATCGGGGTTATCATTGAGTACGCGGGATTGTATGGGCATGGAAATGCTTGCGCCTCTGTCTGGCCGCTGCCTGGAGTATATGGGTTTGTATTGCATGCCATCTTACTCTGAAACTGTATGCAGTTCGTTCCAGTCGCTCCATTTGCCACCAGGGCTGCTGGCAGACCTCCAGGGCAGGAGATGTTAATTGAAGTATCCGCCGGGATACTAGTATTTGATGACCAAGAACCAGACTTCCACACAGCGGTTGGAACAAACGAATACGGCCCCCGAAAGACCGTAGGATCTGGAACGTAATTAGAATAATACCCCAACCCGTTACCAGGGCCGACTCCGATAAAGTGATCTGAAGCCTGCACCGATCCCGTGTGAATTGCAGCCCAACGTAATGGAAAGCTAGAAAAGCTGTCGCCCGCAAATTGAAGACTTCCCGTCGCGGCATCGAAGACGTAGATAAGTGCCGGATCTTCTCTCTGTGGAGAGAGCACGTACTCCACCTTACCGCCGAGCACCAAAGGTTGTGCGCTCGCCACTCCAAATATACTCTTATAGTTAGATTGAGCTTGAATCTGTGCGTTAATGTCTCGGCCTGCCGAAGCGAGCGTTTGATTTGTGTACACTAAGCATGAACTCAATCCGTCCATTGAATCCTTAGCCAGTGGGCCACCGTACCAGTAAGCGACAGGATCTTGGCCGGGTTGATGTCCACCTGTAGGATACAGCGGCAGGTTGTTTGACCCGGATGTGTAGGACTGATACCTACACTGTGGACCTGGCGAATAAGCAGCTTTCAAAATGACAAAATGAGCACCTGCGTCTGCTGTCGAAGCGTAAAGGGCATTCGGATCGGTGGCGTCAAAAGTTCCCCACGCATAAGCGATTCTGTTTCCCAGGACGACATCTCCTGCTG
>JBAUOG010001172.1:0-9330 GCA_049579625.1 Bryobacteraceae bacterium | reverse complement strand
ACATTGGGCTGGCAGCCTGCGCCACAAACTATTCATTCGCAGCGCAGCGCTGCCATCGGGTCGAGTTGGGCCGCTCGCCGAGCGGGCAGAAAGCTGGCAAGGGTGGCAATGCCTGCCAACAACCCGGCAGCCAGCAGCAGCGTTGGCGGGTCGTACGATTCCAACTGAAATAGGAGCGCGCTGGCGCTGCGGCCGGCAATGAGAGAAAGCGCAGTCCCAATCGCAAGACCGATGGCCAGCAACAGAGCGGCTTCGCGCATCACCATGCGAACGACCTGCCCGCGAGCAGCGCCGAGGGCCACGCGGATTCCGATCTCATTGCGGCGGCGCGCCACGATGTAGGAGATGACGCCATACAGGCCGACCATGGCTAGCAGGGCGGCCAGCAGGCCGAAGAAACCGGAGAGCATGGCCATGAGGCGCTCGCGCGCCAAGCCGTTTTGGACTTCGGCATCGAATGCGTTACATCGAAAGATCACTTTCGGGTACTTCTCCGCGATGCGTCGCTTCAGTGAGTCCGCCAGTACTGGCTGCGGAAGGTTTGAGCGAATCATCATTGCCGTCCAGGCGCCGTCCGCGGGATATTGCGACGCGGGTGCGAAGGCCATGGGCGGCGTTTCGCCGCGGAGGCCTTCATATTTGGTATCCGGGATTATGCCGACAATCTGGTAGACGGTGGAAGGGTAGCCCGGCTCGGGGCTTGTTCGAAGAGTCTGGCCAATTGGATTCGCGCCGTTCAGAAAGCGGCGGGCGAATGTAGGGTTTACCACGGCAACGTGAGTGGACGAGGCTGTGTCGCGTTCCGTGAAACCGCGCCCTTGAAGGATTGGAATTCCCATGGTTTCGAAATAGCCTGGACTCGTCCAGGTGAACTTCGAGTCACCCTCGGCCGACCCGATCCGGATGTGACTCGTCCACGAGCCGCCAACCAGGGGAGCGTTTGTGGTGGTGCCCGCGCTCAGAATTCCTGGAACGGAGCGTGCCTCGTTCAACAGCTCCCGCTTGAACTCGGCGCGGCCCTCGGGAGGCACGTTCGATTGGGGGAAGGAGAGGAAGGCGAGGGTAACGCCCGCTTCACGCATTCCGGGATCGAACGTCATCAAGTTGTAGAAACTGCGCACAAAGAGCAATGCTCCAACCAACAACACGAGCGACACGGAAATCTGCGCCACGACCATGAAGCGTTGCAGGGAGAAACGCTCGCGGCTGCCGGTCATGCCCCGGCCGCCGGTCTTCATGGCGGAGACGGGCTCCGCTGCGGTCGCCCTCAGGGCGGGGACGATACCGAAAACAAGACACGTGATCGTGGCCACGGCAATCGTGAACAGCAGCACCCGCCAGTCGGTGGACACGGAGAGATCAACCGACCCATCTGTAGAAAACGACTTTACCAGCAGTTGGCTCAACAAAGCGGCCAGGCCGATGCCACTGGCGGCTCCGATAAACGCGAGCAGTGCACTCTCGGCCAACAGTTGCCGCAGCAGGCGTCCGCGAGACGCGCCCAACGCGAGACGTACGGCAATTTCGCGCTCTCGCGTGCTGGCACGGGCCAACGTGAGGTTGGCAAGATTCGCGCTCGCGATGAGAAGCACCAAACCAGTGATGCCGAGCAGCAGCCAAAGTGAAGAAACGGACTCCTTCCGGAGGTCACTCACACCCGTTGAAGCAAGATACGCAGCCAGCTTGAATGCCCTATACTTGTCCACTGTGCGGGCCTCATAACCGGTGATTTCCGTGGACGCCATCACGCCAGCGCTGATCGCATTCAGCTGCGAGGAAGCGCTCTGGATGGTCCAGCCGGGCCTCAGGCGTCCCATGACCGTGACGTCAAATACATTTCTGGCCAGCTCTTTCGGCTGGCAGAACGGAAGAGCCATGTCGAAGCGATCGCCCACGGCCAGGCCGTGAAATGAAGGCGGCGTGACACCGATGATTTCGACGAGGTTGCCGTTGATCATCAGTTTATTGGCGGGACCGGGTTCTTTGCCGCCCATTTTGGCCAGCCAGTAGGTATAACTGACGACGGCGGTGGATTCGGGGCAAGCATGCTCGTCTTCGGGGAGAAAAAGCCTGCCGCGATACGGTTCCACGCCAAGCACGCGAAATAAGTCGCTGGAAGCGAAGATACCTTCTGCCTCTTGGAAATCGCTTCCTTCGCCGACGCCCAGGGTGTCCCGGCTCCATGCGAATATGCCAGCGAATCCCTTTTGCTGACGTTGTATTTCGAGCCATTGCGGCCTAGTCAATTCGCCGTATTCGTTGTTCATCCCCATGCCACCATTGCCGCCGACGATTTTCACTTCCGCCAGTTCGCCGGGGTTCCTGACCGGGAGAGTGCGCAGGCGCACGGCATCGAGCAGTTGGAAAATGGCCGTATTGGCGCCGATGCCCAACGCGAGCGACGCGATGGCAACAGCGGTGAAACCGGGGCTGAGGCGGAGCAGGCGCGCTCCGTAACGCAGATCGTGCCAAATGCTTTCCAGCCATCCGACGGTGTTCATGTGGTAAATCTCCTCCCGGATCAAAGCAGGATTTCCGAATCTGCGCCTCGCGGCCGAGGCGGCGTCGGCCGGCGTCATGCCTCGGGCGATATTCTCGGCGGTTTCAATCTCGAGATACGATTCGATCTCGCGCGATCGTTCGCGGTCCCAGTAGCCTCGTCGTAGGAAGCGTCGCCAGCTCATGTTCAGTTCCCTCCCCGGCTATTTCTTCGTCGCGGCCTTATTCCTCCGCCGGCCGAAGCACCTGATTGACGGCGCGCACGACGCGCTCCCACTTGCTCATCTCCTGGGTCAATTGGTTTCGTCCGGCAGGGGTCAAACGGTAGTAGCGCGCTTTGCGGTTGTTTTCCGAGGTTCCCCAGAATGAGGCGATCCAGCCGCGGTCCTCGATCCTGTGCAAGGCAGGATAAAGCGATCCATGTTCTACCTGTAGAACTTCTTCCGAACGATGCCCGATGACGTGGGCGATGGTATGACCATGGGCCGGACCTACGGCTAATGTCTGCAGGATCAGCATATCCAGAGTGCCTTGTAGGATCTCGGTTGGTGCGATTTCGGGTTTCTTCTTTCCCATTGGGTCTAAGCAAATTGTACTCCACTAGAAGCTCTACCGGAAGTGGCCGTTAGAAGTATATACGGCAGGCGGCGGAAAAAAGTTGGCAAAGATTTGCGGGCGGTTGCTTGCCGGCCTGTTCCGCGTTATGTAAGGAACGTGGAAACCTTGAAGGCGCGAATTGCGGACCTTGCCGATGCGGCCCGGATCGCCGCCATTTACAACCAGGGAATCGAGGATCGAATTGCTACGTTCGAGACGCGGTTCCGCACGGCCGAGGACGTCCTGGGCTGGTTCGACGGCCGGCACCCAGCCGTGGTGGTAGAGGATGGCGGGGCGGTGCAGGCATTTGCCGCAACATTCGAGTATCGCCCACGCGCCTGCTATGCCGGAGTCGCTGAGTTTTCTGTGTAGTCGACCGCGACTTCCGAGGGCGCGGTGCAGGCCGTATGGCAATGGTCGAACTGCTTCGAGTTGCCGAATCGGCAGGCTTCTGGAAACTGGTGTCACGTATCTTTCCGGAAAACACCGCCAGCCTCGACCTGGTACGATCCCTGGGGTTCCGCGAAGTGGGACTCTACGAGAAGCACGGCCGGTTGGAGGGCGTCTGGCGCGATGTGGTTGTCGTCGAGCAGCTAATTCCTGCGAATCTAGCCTGAAGCGGAGTGATTTCACGCACCGCAGGCCGCCGTCCTAACGTTAAGGACAGATCCAGGGCGCTCTTCAACGTTGCGGGGAAAACTGCGTCACATACAGCTTTTGCCGGGACAGGGCAGTAGACTGGCTAGGAGTCTACAGTGGCGGGCGTCGAAATGCGTGATCGAGACTGACGGCCGACGTGAGAAAGGACTGACCATGGAAAACGGTAGTAATTGCAATGGATTGCCTTCGCATGCTGCATTAAAGGCGGCGTTGATTGTGGCGCGTCGGCAAAGTAACGGCGGATTCAATCTGGACATGTGGGGAGCCATTGTTAACCGCGATGGAATCGTATGCGCGGTGGCGTTCACTGGCGCGGACCGCGGATCCCAATGGCCCGGAAGCCGTGTGATTGCGGCCCAAAAGGCTAATACTGCGAACGCCTTCAGCCTTCCGCAGCTGGCGTTATCCACCGCAAACCTCTATACGGTGTCGCAGCCGGGCGGTACGCTGTTCGGATTGCAGCACAGCAATCCAGTGGACACGGCGGCGGCCTACGGCGGTGATCCCGCAACGTACGGTCAGGCGAATGACCCAATGGTGGGTAAGCGGGTGGGCGGCGTCAATGTCTTTGGGGGCGGGTTAGCACTCTACAATTCGGACGGCGTTCTGATTGGCGCGCTCGGCGTGAGCGGCGATTCATCTTGCGCCGACCACAACGTCGCCTGGAGGACCAGGAACAACTTGCACCTTGACTATGTTCCTGCGGGTGTAAGCGGGGATCCGGCACGGCCCGACAATATCGTGCACGACCTGACACATGGCGGTATTTCCAGTGGAGTTAGCGAGAGCGGTTGGGGGCACCCGGCTTGCAGCGACGACGCGGCTTCCATCGCCGCGTCACTGCCGCCGATTCCCGGCCGGTAGATCGATATGAAAACGATCCGCAACACCATCATTGTCAAGGTGCCGCGGAGGGCCGTTGCGATCGGGTTCATTCTGACATCCGCGGCGGCGGTGACTCTCGGGCAAAATCAGTCAACACCGGACGACCGAGGCACCATAGAGCGGCGCGTCCGTGAAGCTAAGAAGCTCGGCAAAACGTCAATAAAGATAGGCTTCCCGATTGTTGAACACGCGGAAACTCCGCCACTGGATGATGCACTAGAACGGACCACTCTCGTACTGGCGAAGGTGCTGAAGTCCGAGGTCGGACACGACAATTACTATGTCGTTACCTGGCGGAAGTGCCGGACACTTGAGAAACTTTACCTTCAGCGCGGCGTTTACGACCGTCCCCTCCCGCAAGACTTACCGGCAGCCATGCTTCCGATCGGACCAGACGAATTTGTAATCGGCGACTTTGGCGGCACGGTTGTTATCGACGGCGTAACCGTCACCATGCAGGACGAGCGATCCCATTCGTTACCTGAGGACCTTCCTCACCTGATGTTTGTACTGTTTTTCTCCTCAGGGGCCATGGCGGTGATGAATTACGGGCCGGAGGGAGCCTTCTGGGTTGACGATTCAGACAAGATCCACGCCCAGGTCCCCGAACTGAACCCGTTCGGGGCCGAATTTCTGGAACGCACCGGCGGCAAGCTCTCCGGCGCCCGAACACTCTGCATCCGCTGTAAGTAGTCTTGTCAACGGCCAGTTGTCGATGCGCCTGAGCATGGCCCAGGGCTTCGCCCTGAGGGCAAGAATTTCCTATATACTCGTGAGGCTAAAACTGCGTGGGCGCTTTGGCCTGCTGCCTTTGGTGGGCCCCCGATAGTGTCTCACCAGTCTTGGCAATCTATCGGAGAAACGACAAGGAGTTCTATGCGTTACAAATGGATGGTCAATTCAGCGGCCCTGATGGGCCTCTTCCTCTCGATCAATACATCGTCTTTACAAGCTCAGGAAAACGTCGGCTTCAACTACTACAGCTCGTGCAGCGGATTGCCGAGTTACACCGCTCTGAAGGCCGCGTTGACAGCGGCGCGGACGCAGTCTAACGGCGGTTTTAATCTGGACATGTGGGGCACAGTTGTCAACCGGGACGGGCTCGTCTGCGCGGTCGCATTCACCGGCGCAGACCGAGGCTCACAATGGCCCGGCAGCCGCGCGATTTCCGCGCAGAAGGCGAACACGGCAAATGCATTCAGCCTCCCGGCGCTGGCACTCTCCACGGCGAACCTCTATAGCGGCGTACAACCCGGCGGATCACTATACGGTCTGCAGCACAGTAATCCGGTTGACACGGACGCCGCTTACGGCGGCGATGCCCAGAACTTCGGCCAATCCAGCGACCCGATGGTGGGCAAGCGGATCGGCGGCGTGAATGTATTTGGCGGAGGACTAGCTCTTTATAACTCAAAGGGCGTTCTGATTGGGGCGGTTGGGGTGAGTGGCGACTCGTCCTGCGCCGATCACAACATTGCTTGGCGAACGCGGCACAACCTGCAGCTCGACTATGTTCCGGCCGGCGTCAGCGGAGACCCGACGCGTCCGGACAACATTGTTTACGACATCACGAACCCGGCAGGCTTTCCGATCGGCGTCAGCGCGAAAGGGTGGGGCCACCCCGTCTGCAGTGCTTCGGCGACCACAATTGCAGGAATGTTGCCAGTCATTCCATGACATCGATAATTGAGTGAAGGTAGCGTTTTGGGCACGGTCCTTCTTGGCCCGTGCCTTTTGAAACTGTTTCTAAGCAAAAGGACGCGTCGGATGTCTCATAATGGAAGCTGATGTCATGAGCGCCATCGCAGAAAGACTGACCGCCCAGGAATCCCGCAAGAAGTGTGCGGAAACCAAGCCGTACTGCGAGCTCCTGAATGGCGAGGCCGTCCAAAAAGCATCGCCTAAAAAACTCCACTCCGTTCTGCAGTTTGTTCTGACAATGCTTCTGAAAGAGTTTGGGTACAAGCCGCGACCGGAGCTGACCTTGGCAATCGATGAATCTTGGGAGCCAACACCGGATGTCTGTGGCATCCTCGGACCCGAGGAAGACTCCTATCCGACACACGCCGTCGCGGTTGCGATCGAGGTCTTATCGCCTGACGACCCCTTCACGCGGGTTATCCAGAAATGCCGGAAGTATGCGGAGTGGGGCGTGGGAGACATTCTGGTTTTCGATCCGGTAGGCCGGGAAGCATGGAACTGGGACACGGCCAGCGGCGACTTGAACCGGATCAAAGATAGCTATTCGTTTCAAAGCCGACCGGTCGAGTTACAACTCAAATATGTCTTCGAGCGATTCGATGACGAGCTTCGTTAGTTAGCCGCCGCTATTGCGACTTAGCCGGGGCGCTCGCCTGCAGCTGCTCCTGGCGGACGATATCTAACGAACAGACGTGGCCGAAAGAATCCAGGATCTCGAGCCGCTGACCCTTCTTCTCCGCTTTCTCCCAGTACATGACCTGATCTCGAACTCCCAACTGGCAGACATACGCGTCGCGTGTCATCAGGCCGTGCCCAACCGTGATTGCGCCTGTATTCGGGCCGGGGTCCACCACGTAGGCCGCAACCGCCCCTAGAATTACCCGCTGGGTTCCTTGAATCTCGATGCGCTGCACCTCAGGCATGGAGCGGACCGCCTTTCCGCGAGGAGAATAGACCGGCGTCTCGATGCCTGCCGGTTGGTGCAGAGCCGGTGAATCCAGAACGGCGCCCAGTTTCCAATCGGGGTTGCGAACAGCCAGACAGCAACCCGTGAAGATGAAAAACAGAGAGAGCTTCTTGGATAGGATCATGTTGTCCTCTTAGTAGCAGTTGCTTCCAGTGTCGCGCAGCGGCGTGATGAGGGTGCGGGAGGCGGCGTCGGTTGTGATCATTTTCCATCCACCCGGCGTCCTTTGGCGGAGCTGTCGATGAGCTCGCCCAGGCGCCGCAGCCTGGTTTCTTCCTGCTTGGCGCTGATCACCCACCAACTGCAGACCCGCCGGTATGACGGCGCCTGGGCCTGAAAGAAGTCCCAGGCCCTTTTGTTCTTTTGAAAAGTCCGTTCGTACGCCTCGCCTAGCGTGGCAGTCTTGCGCTGCTCGTACGAGTAGATAGCCGACTTGTCGGTGCGCTGCTCGAACGCCCGCAGGCCCGCGGGCTGCATGAGGTCGAGGTCGATCAGTTCCCGAACGCGGTCGATGTTGATTTTGCTCCAGATACTGGTGGGGCGCCGCTGCGTAAATCGAATGGTGTAGCGGGTGCTGTCAACATTCTTCCGGACTCCATCAATCCAGCCGAAGCACAGCGCCGCATCCACTGATTCCGGCCAGGTGATGCTTGGCTCCCCGGAGCTCTTCTTGTGAAATCCGACCAACAGCTCCCGCTCTTTATCGTGATGCTTCTGAAGCCACGTGCGGAAATGGGTTGGCGATGGGAAGTAGAGCGGTTCCATCGAATACCCACTAGAATAGCCAAGATGAGGCAAACTTCTGAATGACTGCCGCGAGACTAACTATGACTCACCGAATAGCGCTTGCTCTACTTCTTTCCGGCGTCGGGCCGGCCCTGCTGAACGCTGCAGAGACGCCTTCGCCCGCACTGTTGGTGCTTTCCAAAGGCGATCTCACGTTGTCGACGGTGGATCCGACGACGCTGCAGGTTATTGGCCGTGTGCCGTCCGGGCCCGATCCGCATGAGGTCATTGCATCCACCGATGGAAGGGTGGCTTATATCTCCAACTATGGCGGCGGAGCGTTCAACACGATTACCGTGGTGGATCTCATCAACCAGAAAGCCCTGCCGGTAATTGATCTGGGGCCTTTACGCGGCCCGCACGGCCTGACGTTTGTGGCCGGGAAGCTGTGGTTCACCGCTGAAGGGGCCAAAGTCATTGGAAGCTACGACCCCGTAACGAACAAGATTGACTGGGTTCTTGGCACGGGTCAAAACAGAACGCACATGATTTTCGTCGCCGACGATCTGAAGTGGATGGTCACTTCCAACGTGGCTTCCGCTAGCATGACTTTCATTGAGAAGACGGCCGGGCGTCCGGGTGGACCGGGCCCCGGACCAGGAGGACCGCCACCTGGACAGGGTGGTGGTCCGGCCGGTCCGCCGATGGGTCCTCCGCGTGCGGATTGGAACGAGACCATCGTAGCGGTGGGCAGAGGCGCGGAAGGCTTTGACGTTACTCCGGATGGGAAGGAGCTTTGGGCGGCCAATGCACAGGACGGCACGATCTCGATCATCGACCTCGCGAGCAGGAAAGTAGTTCAGACTCTCGACGCGAATGTAAAAAGCGCCAATCGCCTGAAGTTCACGCCGGATGGGAAGCTGGCGCTGGTCTCAACCTTGGGAGGCCCAGACTTGGCGATATTCAACGTGCCCACACGCAAGGAAGTGAAGCGGGTCAAGATTGGCCGAGGCGCCGCGGGTATTCAAATGGAGCCGAATGGCGCACGTGCGTTCGTCGCGTGCACACCGGACGATTACGTGGTTATCGTCGACCTGAAATCGCTGGAGGTGACGGGCCACTTGAACGCCGGCAAGGGACCAGACGGCATGGCGTGGGCTGTGCGGCAGTAGCGCGATTGTGTGGAATCTCCGGCGTTTGGGAGTTAGGCACGGGCGCCCACTGGATCATGGATCGACGCTTGAAAATCCGGGTCGTTCCAAGTCTCCTGTAATCGCTGCTTTGAGACCTTTTCT
>JBAUOG010001171.1:0-4178 GCA_049579625.1 Bryobacteraceae bacterium | reverse complement strand
TTTGTTTTTCATCGTCAGTTCCTTATTGGTTGGTCAGTATCCCACTGTGAAGCGTTGACGAAGATGAAGTGGGAGCTCCAGTTCGGAGATCATGGCCACCGCAAAATCCTGCACTGAAATAGATCTGTGCCCGGCAGAGTCGACCAAGAGCTGATCTCCCCCTAATCTGAACCTCCCAGTCCGTTCACCGGGCTTCATCTCGGCCGATGGCGCAAGAAATGTCCACTCCAGATCCGGTTCTTTTCGTAACTGATCCAGAGCATCAATGGTCGCGAGTGAGCCGGGCCTCACCCAGTCGGGTAGAGCAGGATCGTCCACCACACGCACTCCGGGCTTTACTTCGAGGCCTCCCGCTCCGCCTACCCAGAGGACCCGCTTGATATCCCCCTTTTTTGCGGCCGAACCTCTCCGGATCGCGCACGATTGCAGTGACCGTGTGGCCCCGGTCGAGGGCTTCCCTAAGCAGTGCTGAGCCAACGAAGCCAGTCGCCCCTAACAGAGCTACTTTCATATCCCTTCCCGTGAACCTACACGAACTGACAACATGGAAATCGATCCGCCATCGACACCTTCGACTGGGAAGGTGATGTTTTCACCTGGTTGGTGGGTTGCGATCACGTAGAGCAGCGGCAGGTAATGATCCGGCGTCGGAATGGAAAGCATCGCCGCCTTCCCGAGTTTTTCATAGGCGACGAGCGGCTTGAAATCACCGTCGAGCATCATCTGTCTTGCCTCCAGCTCGAACTTGATCGCCCAATCATAGGGCTCAGGCACGTGCCGGCCCCAGGCATAGGTGTGCAGATTGTGGACCAGGTTTCCACTGCCGACGATCAGGATGCCCTCGTCCCGGAGCGGCGCAAGTTTCTTGCCGATATCGAAATGAAAGGAGGCGGGCTGGGATTCGTTTATGCTCAGTTGCACGACTGGAATATCGGCCTTCGGATAGGCATGCACGAGCACCGACCAGGTCCCGTGATCGAGCCCCCAGTTGTTGTCGAGAGTGACCGGCAGAGGCGCGAGCAATTGCTGGATGCGGCGGGCAAGCTGAGGATCACCCGGCGCGGGATACTGCACCCGAAACAATTCTGGCGGAAAGCCGCCGAAATCGTGAATTGTCCTCGGTAAGGTGCTGATCGTGACGCCGGTCCCCGGCACATACCAGTGAGCGGAGATCGAGAGGATGGCTTTGGGCTTGCGCGTTTCTCCCCCAATGCGTCGCCAGGCTTCCGTATAGCCGTTCGTCATTACGGCGTTCATCGGATTGCCGTGTCCAAAAAAGATTGCGGGCATCAGTTCCGACACGTGAGTCCTCCTCTTCTATACATGGCCTATTTAGTGGCTGTTACAGCACACCAATTTGTTTCAACATTCCCATCAGATCGTAAAAAAGATTTTCTTCCGTGATCTCTCCGTTCTCATTCCAGTGCGCCACGGTGCAGAAGTCCACCTTGAAGCTCTTGTTGGTTGGGGCGATCACCGTGCCGTCAGCCATCGTCATCGGCCCCGTCATGGTCCCGGTAAACTCGGCGATTGTGCATGTCCAGTCTCTCTCCGCGATCATCGTTTTGTATGGATTGTTGACGAGATGCTGATCGGGAAACGTTTTGAAAAAGGCAAGAGCCTCGCGCTCATGTGCCTCTATTCCAAGCGTCGGCGGCTGGTTGGGCCATCGCACGACGCAATCTTTCGCGTGGCGCTTGTGGAACGTTGTAAGCTCCTTCGCGTTCCAGGAATCGTCCAGCGTCTTCATCAATTGCAAGTTCTGCTCTGGGGTCATAACCTCGCCTTTCCTTTGATCAGCTTCTCGTGTTCGATTTCTTCGTACTTCTTGCGTTATCCGAGGCTTCCAAAAGGTGCAGCGCTGCCGGTGCCGCTTGTTTTCCAAGATCGGCTGGCGCGTCTAGTGTATCCCGAAGTAGTGCAATAATGTAGCGGTCGACATTCACTCGCCCGCTTGAGGAGCTCCGAGCAATGGCTGAAAAATCTTCGCCTTCAGAGCCCATACTTGTAAACCTCGATGGTCTGCTTCCAGAATTGGAGACAATTTACAAAGATATCCATTCCCACCCAGAACTTTCGATGCAGGAAGAGAGGACAGCCGGTGTGGCTGCTGACCACTTGCGGGCCGCAGGCTTCGAAGTGACTACAGGGGTTGGCAAGACCGGCGTCGTCGGTCTGCTGCGCAACGGCGAGGGAGCGACCGTGATGCTCCGCGCCGATATGGATGCGCTTCCGGTTCAGGAAGCCACCGGCCTTCCTTATGCCAGCAAAGTCACCGCTACGGACAGCACTGGGAAGAGCGTGCCGGTGATGCACGCCTGTGGTCACGACATGCACGTGACCTGGCTGATCGGTACGGCCAAACTGTTTGCGACGTCCCGCGATGCATGGAAAGGAACTCTGATGACCGTCTTTCAACCGGCTGAAGAGACGGCTCAGGGCGCGCAGGCGATGATTGATGACGGGCTTTTCAAGCGCTTCCCGAAGCCCGATGTCATCCTCGGCCAGCATGTGATGTGCATGCCCGCCGGCGTGATTGGCGGCCGCATCGGCGTCACCACCTCAGCTGCGGACAGCTTACAAATCAAACTATTTGGGCGCGGAGCTCACGGCTCCATGCCCGAGGCGAGCGTCGATCCTGTCGTGATGGCAGCGGCCACAGTGTTGCGGTTACAAGGCATAGTTTCACGTGAAGTACCGCCGACGGAAGCCGCTGTGGTTACGATCGGCGTGTTGCAAGCGGGGACGAAGGAAAACGTCATCCCCGACGAGGCAATTATCAAGCTGAACGTGCGCACTTTTGATGAGGGGGTCCGCAAACTGGTGCTTGCCGCCATCGAACGGATTGTTAATGCAGAAGCCGAAGCCTCGGGTGCGCCGAGGAAGCCAGAGATTACGCCGCTGGACCACTATTCACTGACAACGAATGATCCGGATGCAACCAAGCGAGTGCGCGAAGCGATGCGCGCGCATTTTCCTGCCGCTAGCGTACAGGAGACAAAGCCGACGATGGCGAGCGAGGACTTCGGATCTTTCGGAGCCGAGTGGCAGGTTCCGTCGGTCTTCTGGTTCGTAGGTGGAGTAGATCGTGATGTGTACGCGAAGGCAAAGAAGGACGGCACGATCGGTACACTTCCGACGAATCACAGCCCATACTTCGCACCAGTCATCCATCCAACTGTGGAGTCAGGAGTTGAAACGCTGGTTGTCGCCGCGCTGGGTTGGCTGGGGACGTAAGGCGTAAGCGGGAGAGGATGGCGCCTTTTCACTTTTCCATACCGATGGACACGTTTCACGCCATCCTCGACCTGGGCGGCACATTCGTGTTCGCCCTCAGCGGAGGCGTAGCCGGAGTCAAGCACAGGCTCGATATCTTTGGCGTGCTCGTGTTGTCCTTCGCCGCGGCCAATGCCGGAGGGATCGCACGCGACGTAATGATTGGTGCCACTCCGGTCGCAGCGCTCAGTGATTGGCGATATGTTGCTGTTTCGCTCGCTGCGGGTCTGCTGACGTTCTATTGTTATCCGTTTATTGACCGCTTGAGTGGCTCCGTCCTGATCTTCGACGCTGCCGGTCTGGCGCTTTTCGCTGTTACGGGTGCGATGAAAGCTCTGGCCTATCACCTTGATCCGGTCGGGGCGGCGCTGCTGGGGATGCTGACGGGAGTTGGCGGCGGCATGATGCGTGACATCCTGATCACCGAGGTTCCGGTGGTATTACGTGCGGACCTTTACGCCGTTGCTGCGCTGGCGGGCGCCGCCGTCGTGGTGATCGGACAGATGCTTCATGTTTCGTCCTCTGCTGCCATGACCGTTGGCGCACTTCTCTGCTTTGGACTCCGCTTTATGGCGATCCGGTATGGCTGGAGGCTTCCGGTTGCCGTCGGAGGAAGACGGCGATAGCCACAAGCAATTCCCTCGGCGGCCTCTTCGACTACTAGCTTCTGTACCCAGTTCCGGCAATTCCTGCGCTCTGGACGGATGCGCCACTCGTAGAATGGGCTAGATTAGGTTGCTGCGAAGGATCGCTGACCGTAGAGTCTAGTGTCATTCATCCGCCAACAGGAGACCCGACCGTTTTACCGACGACAACGCCGTATATCGTTCCTAATCCGGCGAAACCTCCTGTGCTCGACGCGAACCGGAAGTCTCATTTGGGGCAGTTTCACCGCTTAGGAC
>JBAUOG010001170.1:0-2674 GCA_049579625.1 Bryobacteraceae bacterium | reverse complement strand
CTGATCTACGGGCTTTTCGCAGCTCAATAGCCCCGCCCACCGATGCCTCTGTCTCCGCTTCAAGAAACATCTCGCGATGTCCCCTGCAAGACTCGAGGCCAGGATGGATTCGCTACTTCCTTTCCTGTAGGGCTCTTGCATCCCCTACAACATGCCGGTTTATCCCGGCGCACCCTGTCCCTACCGGCCCCCCGGGGGTTCGTTCTTCCAGTCGGCGCTTGTCAGACCTCATTTACCTCATGTTGCGGGAGCCGGTTCGCTGCCGGACTTGCTATCACCGATTCCACAGCTGGATATTTCGGAGGGAGCCCAAGTAGGTTCCGTTACCAGGGTGTGATGGCACGTTGCCTTCAACTCCGGACCGAGGAAGCGGCGGCCTGAAACGCGGTGGACGGCCAAAACAAAACGGTGCTAATCTGTTTTAAAGCTGTTTCCTGCCCGATGCGGCCTTGTGCGACGTTTTCCGGCGGGATGCTCGCCATTGAAGCCAGGACGCGCCAGGTTGATCGCGGAGCTGGAAGAAACTCTGAGAACTAGTTGCCTCAAACGAACACTCATTTTTGATCAGTAGCAGGTGGGGGAATGATGCCAGAACTTGAGCCATAATACGATCCAGCCATTACTCGGGAATTACTGAATTCGCTCGACCCGACGCCGCCGTACTATTTTCGCGTGATGGAATTGCTAAGGCGCGCCGATGAGGCTTTATTGCAATCCATCAGCGAAGCGCTGGATGGTGAATGAAAACTGTATCGCTCTACATGTCGCAATCAGAGCGGATGGCGTCGAAAGCACTGGCGTCTTGATCTCTGCCCAGCGTCATTTCTTGCCTGTCTAAAGTGCCAGCCAGATCCTATAGGCAGCGCGGTCGGGAGTGGGCAGTTTTTGGTGGCCGGCGCTTTTACTGCCGGCCACCGTTGGCACACATGCACGAGCGAGTTCTTAGGCGTCGATCTTCTGGCCCAGGAAGTCCTTTGCCTTGGCAACCTCGCTGTCCCACTTGGTGAGCTGCTCGGGAGTGAGGAATTTAACAACACGCGTACGAATTTCCTCGCGATGCGCCTTCACTTTGGCAATAACATCGGCTCTGGTTGTGTTGGGGTTCTTGTTAAGATATTCTGCTATCTTTTCGCGCCCTTCCGCGAGGGCGGCGTGGAGCTTCTCTTTCTGGTCGTCGGTGAGCTTTAGGTCCCCTGCGAAATGCTTCAGTTCAGTTGCAACCTGCTCGCGTTGTTCAGCGGTCAAAGTCACGATGGTTCTCCTTTTCTGGGGCCGGGGGTTCCCTTCTTGGGGTCTCAGCCGCTTGTAGTATACATCGGGCACCGGTCTTTGAGTCTTCCTAAATCCAAGGTCCAGTAACTAGAGTCACTTAGTGTATGATAGCTAACCTCTGTGGTCCATCACTAAGTCTTTGATTTTAGTTGTGACGCGACAGGCTTTGTTGTTCGCCCGCTTGAAACGATGTCTCAACAATAATTCACAGTTGGCCGCATTTCTGGCTCGTCGGCATCAGTTTGCCGGCAGTAGGCTGACATCTGTCGATCTCTCGGCGGCCCTAAACTAATCGGCGCAACCCGGCTCTTTCTTGCTTTTGCAGGGCTTACCAGTTTGGCGAAGTCGTTGATTCTGACTGTCCCTATCGGCCTATCGGCTCTATCGACTGTCGCACTCTGCTGCTTGGCAGCTTCTTCGAGACCGCGAACCGCAGGACCGTTCTCAACGAATGGAGATTGATAAGGCTTCACAATTTCTGCATCTGCGGAAGAGTACGAACTTGCGACGGCTCGCCAACTTCTTTGCGCCGCAGTAGATACATCTCTGACCAATTATACGGGGAAGAACAAACGCACTAAGCGTCGCAATCACAAGAGGGACAGTGACGAAAATAGCAACCTGGAGCGCATTCACACAGTTAACGCCAGTATAGACCCCCCGAGTTTTGATTTGAAAAACTCGGCGCTTTATTGCTGCTGAGTTTTTTTTTTTTCTTCGCCAATCCTCGATTTTCACTGACACCGTTGGGTTGGAGGTGGGCAGTTTCCAAGCTCGCTGTCTCCTCTGTTTTTGCAGTGACAGGTTGCCAACCTCACTCTCACCCGCTGGTTAGCCGCTTGCGGCTTAGGCAGCATGGGATGGTCAGACGCTTACGACCTAGTTTGCGCCAGAGCAAAGAACGGTCGGGCTTTTCACGGTATTTGTCTAAGAACCAGCGGCTGAACCGGAAGTGCATTCACCGAGAGTCTGCATTTGCGCTAACCTGCAAAGAAACGCCGCCGGAATCCGGAGCCTCAGCGGTACCGGATCAGGGGACGATCCGAAGCCGCTTGTGCATCTTTCTCAAACCGGCGCTGGTTGCTGTGAAGGGCAACCTGACTCCAGAAATAACGAGGGCAACGTTCAATGGGTTTAAGCATAAAGGGGTTTGTCTCGTGTGTCAACACATATTTAGGTTCCGTCTTGCTGCTCCTGGCAGTTGTCGCCGCGCCCGGCGTTGCGGCGCCTGTCCCAAGTGTGACAATCATGCGCTCCACGCCGAACCCCGCGGTGGAAGGACAATCGGTCACATTTACAGCCGGAGTTAATCTCACCACCAGCCAATACGCGACCGGCACGATCACGCTGACGGACACGTTTCTGGGTGTGCCCTCAGTGTTGGGCACGATTACGTTGGATC
>JBAUOG010001169.1:0-1687 GCA_049579625.1 Bryobacteraceae bacterium | reverse complement strand
GACGATCCGCTCGGAGCGCCGATGGTTCTGCTGAATCTTTCGCGGCAACTATTGAGCCTCTGGCGGGGCTCAAGAAATAATGGGCGCATTCGGCAGATATCTCGCAAGTGAGGCGGCGAGGGGCCGCATTTCGCCTGCGCTACGAATCATGAATGTCCGATTCTTGAACGGCATCCATGGCACCTGCCTGAAAGCCAGTGTGCGCGGCGCATATTTTCTGGCGCTGCCGCGGATGATGCCAACCCCTAAACCGCTCTCCACGAAGGCGAGAAGCGTGGTGGGTTCGGTAACGTTTTGCACAATCTCAGGAACAAAACCAACCTTCGCGCACGCCACGCAAAACTCATTTTGTTTCTCAAGCGAAATGGCCTCCGAAAGAAAGATCCATTTCAAGCCGTCCAGATCTTCAGGATGAATCGATCGAGCTTTCGCTAGCGGGTGGCCACCGGGTAAGGCCAACAGCGAGTCTTCTTCTGCCATGCACCGGGATTCGATTCCCTGCTCGCGCGGGAGAGTGGATACGAAGCCAATGTCGATGTGGCCCGCTAAGATGGCTTCGACCTGCAAAATTGAGCGCATTTGGCATAGCGAGAATCTTGCCGCTGGGTGCCCGGCTTGAAACTTCTTGATCAGGCGCGGCAGAATGCCGCTCCATATGGCAGCGCTGGTAAAGGCGATGGCGAGAGTGCCCGTCTCTCCGCGTGCCCGCTGCTCACCTTCCTTGCGAATTTTCTCAAACTGTCCCAGCAAGGTTTGTGCCTTCTGGAGGAGCCAGCGGCCGGATTCCGTCAGATAGATCCGCTGCCGGCGCCGGACGAACAGCTGCAGACCCAGTTCTTTCTCCAGCCGCCGGATCTGCCGGCTCAGCGGAGATTGCGAAACATGCAGCCGCTGCGCGGCTCGGCCCATATGTTCCAACTCTGCTACGGCAACGAAATATTCAAGCAACCGCAATTCCACGTTGGGACCTCTAAAGTCTTAACTTAAGCAAACATTGTCTTTGACAGCAACAACTCTAAGATCCATTATGGACGTAAAGGAGCCATGCAGCTATCGTGAAAATCCATTTCCTCCTATCCCTTCTGCTTTTCGTTCCGTGGTCTCTTCGCGGCGCGCATCTTCCCGTTATGAATGCCGGTGGGCCGGAAGCGCAGCTTTATGGACAAGCAGAGCACTACCCCACGGGCTCGTCCGGCAGCATGTTCGAACGAAAATATCTGGTGGGGGACTTCAGTCACTTCAACAAGCTCTTTCCCGCCGATAGCATCAGCCCAGCCGCAAAGCCCTGGGAATTTCACGCTCCTGTGGATCCTCCGGAAATACGCTATTTGCACGCCGGCGAAGGTTATGCGATCGCGGACTACTTGAATCATCTACCCGTTACAGGTCTCTTGATTGCAAAGGACGATCAGATTCTCTTTGAGGCTTATCAATACGACCGCACCCCGCAGGACCGGCTCACGTCGCAATCAATGGCGAAAACCATCATGGCTATGCTGGTCGGCATCGCCGTCTCCGAACATGCGATTGGCTCAATTGAGGACAGCGCCAGCAAGTACGTTCCCGAACTAAACGGCTCACCGTACGGCAGCAGCAAGCTCATCGATCTTCTGCATATGTCCTCCGGCATCACTTGTCAAAGCAGCGAGCGCGATGACGGCGAACTAAATATGGAAACACTCAAGAC
>JBAUOG010001168.1:0-2171 GCA_049579625.1 Bryobacteraceae bacterium | reverse complement strand
ATAGCAGGTTGCGGTCGCCAGTCATGGGCGTGCCCTCCCATTCTCCGCTACAATCCGCTGAAAGAAAACTGCTGATCGTCACGGATTATGGGGGATCGTCGTTTCGAGCCGACCCCTGCCGCCTTGTGCGGCAGGTGAAGCAGGTCGGCGGCTAGATTTGAAGGCAGGGCCGAGAGGGATATTCTTTCCCTCCGATCGCCTGATCTAGCTAGTGTCCGTCGGAAAAAGGCATTTCTTCAGGTTTTCTCGAAGTTTCTGGGCGGTTCGTTCAACGAAGATTGTATGCCGAACGTCTATGGATGTGAGAAAACTCTGGAAATCCTGAGTTTCGGTCATCAATCTTCAGAGAGTACCTGCCATGCGTTTGGTCTGTCCGCAACAACGTCTGGATTGCCCGTCGATCATCGAAGTGAATCTGAATCTTAATTGTCGCGATGAGATCGTCCCTATTCTGCGGGCGTTGCAACACGTCTATGCCAATGAAGCGCTCCGGCGGGAGTTGCTGGCGCTCGTGGGCCAGGATGTCAATCAGACGACGAGTCGCAAGCATGGCCGACGCGGCATGAACTACTGGGAGATCGCGGTGTTGGCGGGGGTGCGGCTCGGCTGCAACCTGGATTATGACAAGCTGCAAGACCTGGCTGAGAATCACCGCCGCCTGCGCCAGATCATGGGCATCGGCGATTGGCAGGAGGAAGTCGATTTCGATTGGCGGCGGATCGAGGACAACCTGATCAAACTGCGTCCCGAAACGCTGAAGAAGATCAGCGACTTGATCGTGCGGGCAGGCCACGAACTGGAACCGCAGGCGATTGAGGCGGTGCGTGGCGACACCTTCGTGGTGGAAACGAACATCCATTATCCCACCGAGTCGAGCTTGATCGCGGACGGCTTGCGCAAAGTCGTGAAGCTGGCGGTGCGGTTGGCGGCGGAACAGGGGTTGCCAGGCTGGCGGCAGCATAAGCATTGGCTGAGCAAGGTCAAGAAGCAGGTACGCGCGATTGACCGAGCTTCGGGCGCCAAGACTCAGGCCGGGCAGAAGCGCATGCATGCCGGTTACCAAGCACTGTTGCTGATGGCAGTCGCGTTGTTGCAGCGCGGTCGGCAGATAGCGGCGGCCTTACAGGCACCCGAAAACATGAGCGTGCTGGCGCCGCCGGACAGAACGGGCGTCAAGGAATTGCTGCATTACCTGGACTTGACGGCTCAGGTGTGTGACACGGCTCAGCGGCGTGTCATCGCAGGTGAGACGGTTCCCAACGCAGAGAAGATCTTCAGCATCTTTGAGCCACACACGGAACTGATCAAGCGTGGCAAGCAGCGGGAGCCGATTCAGTTCGGACACAGCGTGCTCGTGGTCGAGGACGCGGTAGGCTTCGTGGTGGATTATCGTGTGGTCGCCAACGGCGTGCTGGATCAGGATCTGGTTGTACCGGTCATGAAGGAGTTGCAAGAACGACACAACGGCAAGATCAAGAGCGCCTCTTTCGACCGGGGCTTTCACACACCGAAGAATCAAGAAGAGTTAGCCAAGATCGTGGGGACGCCGAGTATCGCCGCGAAAGGAGAGAAGAAGGGGCGTCAACAACAGAAAGAGGGAACGATGGCATTTCGTAAAGCGCGGCAGCGACACCCCGGCGTCGAGTCGGCGATCGGTGCCCTGCAGGCTGGCAACGGGATGAAGCGCTGTCGCGACCGCAGCAAGCGCGGCTACGAGCGTTACGTGGGGCTAGGCATCCTGGGACGGAATCTACAAACTCTGGGCAAGTTGTTACTGGCGAGGGAACAAGCCGATTGCCAGGCGGCCAAATCCAAGCGCAAGCGCGCGGCGGCTTAGGAGCGGCCGAGGACGCAAAGCACGCTGCTCTGCGACAGGTGACGGTCGCCTGCACGGAGAGGGTATGTCCATAAAGACACTGAACTGGTCTTAATAGTACCAAATAACAGGTGCCTGCCAGTGTTGGTCGCATGTCACTAGCTACTAGACTGGTGGCAATATCAAAAAGGGAGCGTTTTCCGACGGACACGAGCTAGAAGCCCGGTGGCGGGACCTGGCCGGCGACACGCCGCGCGCCCATCGCGCGATCTGGAGCCTGGCAGACGTACCCGCCCAGGCGGTGCCGCTCCTGCGCGACCGACTGCGGCCAGCGGTTGCCCGGTCTGTCAGTGAG
>JBAUOG010001167.1:0-6460 GCA_049579625.1 Bryobacteraceae bacterium | reverse complement strand
CTTGCTCTCCATGCTCACGCGGCAGATCTCGTCGTACACCTTCAGCAACAACTCTTCCGCCCGCGCCTCCACGATTTCGTTGAGCTGGGCGCGCTTGGCCTCCCGCGACGCACGTCCTTCGGGCGATGGAAGTTCGATCAGGCTGTTATCCGACACGTCGCCGGTAGCCGCGCCATATTCCTTCTTGAGATGTTCGGCGTCTTCATAGTTCACCTTCAGCAGCCAGGAAATGTCGCGCGTAAAATGATCCCCGCCCACCGGCAGTGCGGCGGCATGCAACAACGCCTCCCCGTCGTAGATCGCGATATGGGTGGAGTGGGCCCCGATATCAACCAGCGCCGCGCCGCGCGAGCGGTCTTCCGGAATTATGCTCGCGTAGGCCGCCGCAACACCTTCGAACACGGTCTCTTCCACCGCCAGGTGCGCCTGATGCACTGCCCCAATCAGTCCCTCGTGCTCCTGCGCCGAAGCCGTCACGATATGCACATTCGCTTCCAGACGCGAACAGGGCATGCTCTCCGGATTGCGAAAGCCCGCCCGGCCATCCAGCGTAAAGTCCTGCGGGCAAACCTGCAAGACCAGGCGGTCGTCCTCCAAGCGCACCCGCACCGCCAGTTCCACGGCATAGTGCAGGTCGCTGGCCTCAATTTGTCGCTTCCTGCCGAACTCGTAGACGCCCCGGCTGTTGATGCCGGCCGCGCTTCCCCCCAGACCTAGCACCACCGCGTCCGCTGAGACACCGGAGCGCGCTTCGGCATCCTGCATCGCCTGACACACGCTCTCCGTAAGCGCTGCCTGATCAGTCAGGCGGCCTTTCGACCAGGAGTTCACGGGCGCCGTGCCGTACCCCAGAAAACGCAAACTGTCACCTTCCACTGCACAAATGACGACCCGGGTCGCGCTGCTACCCAGATCGAGCCCGACCGCATGGCGAACCTTAGTTGACACTGTTCTTATCTCCCAGCGACGATTTATCCGCGCCCCAGACGCCGATGTCACCGTCTACTCGCAAATCAAATGTTGTCGCGTCCGGGCGGTTCGTCTTGATCTGCGGATACGCGCCCGTAAAGGTCATGACCCGGGATTTGTAATTCTCGTCTCCGAGCATCAGCGACAAGACCCGCCCCTCCACCTTTTCACTAACCACCAGGTTGCTCGGGTCGGAAGCATCCACGTCCGATACCGATGCCGCCAGCGACCCCAGGTCTTTAAGCAACTCCAGCACCCGTCGAACCCTCGCGCGGCGATCGTATGGATTTTCCTGCTCCCGCACCCCCGTAATCAGTGGCAGGGTGAACTTGGCGGGCACGCGCGGGCGCAGAATCACGCCGTCCTTGTCGATCAACGCAAACTGGGAAAGCCCTCCTTTATGAGCCGGCGCCAGTTGCACGAACGCCACCGGCACACGCTCGTGCACGCGCACAATCACCGAGTGCGGCCAGATCTTCGATACGGATGCCTCTTCGACCCAGTCGATCGCCAATAGCTGTTGCCGGCGCTTTTCGATCGGAAGTAGGTATAGACTACGTCCCACGTCTGGCGCGAAAACATCACGGACTTGGGAAGACGACGCATAATGAACCCCCTCAACCTGTAGATTCGGGCTTTGCCCGGTGAAGTAATCCGCCTCCGGTATCCGGAAACGGTCGTCCTGGATCAGGAACTCCTCCGTGCGCCGCCACGCAAACAGGCTTCCCACCATCACCACGCCACCCAGAATGGACCACGCAATCAAACGCCCCCATGGGATCGACCACTGTGATGTTGAGTCGCGCCGCGGTGCACTCGCCCGCGCGTATTCCAAAGCTTCGGGACTGCGTGCCATTAGCTGCCCCCCCGGAGCTTCTCTAGGATTTTGTCCCCCGCCTGGGAGACGCTGCCGGCGCCCAGCGTGATCACCAGGTCGCCCGGCTGTGCGGCTGCCACAATTGCATCGATCCCTTCGCTCATCGACGGCGTGTAGTGTGCCGAACGATGGCCGAACGATCGAATCTTATCCGTCAAGGTGCTGCCCGACAGGCCCGCAATTTCAGCCTCGGAAGCAGCGTAGATGTCCAGCAGATACACATCGTCCGCCTGATGAAAGGCAGTGCCGAATTCTTCCAACAAGAACTTGGTTCGCGAGTAGCGGTGCGGCTGAAACAACACGTGGATCTTCTTGTAATTGCCCAACCTGGCTGCCGCCAGTGTCGCTTTCACTTCGGTGGGGTGGTGTCCATAGTCGTCCACTACTGTGATGCCGCGCACCACGCCACGTACCGTGAATCGCCGGTCCACTCCGGTGAATGTCGCCAGTCCCTCGCGAATCTTCTCGGGCGACACTTCCATCTCTAGTCCCACGGCAATCGCGGCGGTTGCGTTCAATACGTTGTGCACACCCGGAATCTCCAGGTGGAACAGGCCCAGGTCGGTACCTTGCCGGCGGACCCGAAAATCACTGCCCGTCCCGCTCAGCGAGATGTCCTGAATCGCCAGATCAACCTGGGCCGAACGCCCATAGGTGATGGTGCGGCGCTTGATTTGTGGAAACAGGTATTGGATGTTGCTGTCTTCCATGCATAGCACGGCGGCGCCGTAGAACGGGATTCTATTGATGAAGTCCGTAAACGCCTGCCGGATCGCATCGATTGAGGCGTAATGGTCCAGGTGCTCCCGATCGACATTTGTCACGACCGCGATGATGGGGGCAAGCTTGAGAAACGACCCGTCGCTCTCATCCGACTCGACCACCAGGACCGAGCTGTGGCCAATCCTCGCATTGGATCCGCCCATCGCTGCCGCGCGTCCGCCCACCACGACCGTCGGATCCAACCCCGCGGCGTTGAGGATCGTCGCCACCATCGATGTCGTGGTGGTTTTTCCGTGGCTGCCCGCCACTGCGATCCCGAACTTCAACCGCATCAGCTCCGCCAGGAGTTCGCCGCGCGGGATGACCGGGATTTGCAGCCTCTTCGCCTCGGCTACTTCCGGATTGATACTGTCGAGCGCGGACGTCACCACCACGGCCCTGGCTCCCGCCACATTCGAGGCGGTGTGGCCCTCGTGGATCGTCGCGCCGAGTTTGGCAAGCCGGTCCGTAATCGGAGTGAGCTTCAGATCCGAACCCGATACTTGGTAGCCCAGGTTCAGCAGGACTTCGGCGATCCCGCTCATTCCAATGCCCCCAATCCCGACGAAGTGGACATGTTGGGGCTTAAAAAACATTTCGCACTAGTATTGTTTCGGCTTTCATCTCTTGTGTCAATGCGGAACATCACCCAGCAGCCCTCGCGCAGCTCATTTTGCGCCCAATCGCGCGTTTTTTTCGGTTCCCGCTTCCTCTAGAACATCCGCGGCGCGGTCCGCCGCGCCCGGCTTTGCAAACCGCCGCGCCTCTCGCCGCATCTCAGCCAGGCGCTGCGGTTGGTTTCTTAACTCCTCGACCTCATGGAACAGACGTTCGCCCGTCAACTCTTTGTCCAACACAATTCGCGCCGCGCCGGCTTCCGCCAGCGCCTCCGCGTTTTTCCGCTGATGATCGTTGGCGGCAAACGGCAGCGGCACCAGCACGGATGGCAGCCCCGCCGCGGCGATCTCGGCCACCGCACCTGCGCCGGCCCGGCCCACGATCAAGTCCGTTCGCGCGAAGGTGGAAGCCATGTCCGAAATGAACGCCACCACTTCGCCCTGTAACCCGCTGGCATCAAACTCCTTTGCCAAGTGCTCATGCTCCGCGGCGCCCGTTTGGTGAATCAGCCGCAACGGGGTCTGATGGTCGCGAAACAGCGCCCAGCTCTCACGCGATGCCCGGTTCAACGTCCTCGCGCCCCGACTTCCACCCGTGATCAACACCGTGAACATGCCGCCTTCCGCCCCTGCTGAAAAAGGCCGTCCCCTCCCTGGGTCCTCGCCGTCGGGAATCGGCAACTCAGTCGAAACGAACACCGGCGCTTCGGAGCCGTGACCGTAGCTCTCCGCCCCGGAGCCAGGGAGCGGTTTTTTGCCTTTTTCACCACCGCTTTCCGCCTGCGCCGCCCTCTCGGCGATGTCAAAAAACTCCTGTCGCACCGGCAAACCGGTGATCTCCGTTCGATCTTTGGGAAACCACCGCGCCGTACTGCTGAATCCAACCAGCGCCTTGTACACATAACGGGCCACCGTCCGGTTTGCGAACCCCGGCATCGCGTTGGGCTCCATTACCACCAGCGGTACCCGGCACAGCAGCGCAGCCAGCATTACCGGGCCGGCCACGTAGCCCCCCATACTGAAAACGGCCGCGGGCTTCTGCTTTCGCAATACCCCCACTGCCGAAAACACGCTCACCGGCAACTGCATCAGCGTTCGCAGCTGCCGCACCACGCCGACTCGATTCAATCCACCGATGCGGATAAAATCGATCTCGAAACCCGCCTGGGGCACCAGCTTCGCCTCCAGCCCTTCCGCAGTTCCCAGAAAACGGATCGTGTGACCCCGTTGGCGCAACACGGCCGCCACCGCGAGTGCGGGAAACACGTGGCCTCCTGTGCCGCCGCCCGTCATCAAGAAGCGGAGACTCACCTTCTCTGGTTACCTGGCATGCTCGCTAACGCTCAACAACATTCCCATCAGGAGCAGCGTGCTCAACAGCGAACTGCCCCCATAGCTGATAAACGGCAGCGGGATGCCTTTTGCCGGACCCAGGTTCAACACCACGCTGATGTTGAGAAACGCCTGGACCACCACGCTCACCGTGACGCTTAACGCAAGGTACCGGCCGAAATCGTCAGCGGCGTTCCAATACAAACGCAAGCCCCGCCAAAGAACCACGCTGAAGCCCACCACCAGCAACACACAACCCACCAGGCCGGTCTCTTCCCCGACCACCGCATAAATCATGTCGGTGTTGGCTTCGGGCAGGAAACCGTTCTTTTGACGTCCTAACATCAAACCCCGGCCCGTTACCCCACCTGAACCCAGGGCGATCTTCGCCTGTTGCTGCTGGTAGTGCGGGTCGCGGGTCGAGAGCGAGCTCTTTGAATAAGCCAGGATTCGCCCCGCCGGGTCAATCTTGTTTAGGAACGAGTGGTGCGGGTCGAGAAAATCAATCGTACGGCTCAACCGGTACGGTTCTTTCACAATGAACATCCCGCCCAGCAAAACGCCGATCCCTACCGTCGCCGCCAGATAGCGACGATCTAGGCCCGCTACGAACATCACCAGGACGGTCGTCACTACCAGGACCACGGCGGTGCCCAGATCCGCCATGGCCACAAAAAACGCAATCGCACAGATGGAGAACGCTACCGGCAGCAGCGTGTGCCGGTCATTAATGGCACCCAGCCGCCTCGTCAAAAAGAACGAGAGAAACAATGCGAGTGCCGGTTTTGCGAATTCGGAAGGCTGCAGCGAGAAGCCACCCACCTTCAGCCACCGGTGTGACGTGCCGTCAGCGAAATAGACCACCAGCAGCAACAGCAACACCAGACCGAGCACTGCAAACGCATACTTCGGATCGTTCCAGCGGCGATAGTCCTTCCTGGTGCAATACAGCAGCAAGAGGAATGCTCCAATCGCCCAGCCGAACTGTTTTTCCGCAAAAAACACCGGGTTCTTCATGCCGGATGATGCGCTGTAGACCATCACCAACCCGAAACACACCATTCCCAGAATGGTGAAGAACAAGATCCAGTCTGTTTTCAACCGCTGCGACATTACATCAACAGTCTTTCTGCGATCGTTTCCTTAAAACAATTCTGCCACTAATTGTTTAAATACTCGACCACGATGTTCAAAATTTTCAAACTGATCGAAGCTGGCGCAAGCGGGCGCCAGCAGAACCGTGTCACCGGCACTGGCGTGCTTCCGGGCATAGTCGACCGCGGCGGAGAGCGTCCCACAATTTGCAAGCGGCAGAACTCCATTCAGATGACTTTCAATAATCGGCGCCGCGGCCCCGATTAAAAGGCCCGCCTTCGCCTTCCGAGCAAGCGACTTCCCTAGCGGCCGGTAGTCGCTACCCTTGTCTTTGCCGCCCAGAATGATCCACAGCCCTCCATCAAACGCGTCAATGGCCTTCTGCGTCGAGTCCACGTTGGTCGCCTTCGAGTCGTTGTAATACTCCACGCCGTCCAGCTTTCTTACAAGCTCAATCCGGTGTTCCACGCCCGGGAAGGTTTCCACGGCGCCGGCGATTTGGTCCGAAGCGGCTCCCGCGAGATGCGCAATCAGGGCGGCCGCCATGACATTCTCCACGTTGTGCATTCCGCGCATCCGGATGTTCGACCGTGGCATCAGCTGCCTGTCATTCAGCATCAAGCGGTCCCTCTGCAGCCACACCCCCGACGAAAGCTGTTGCGCCGAACTGAACCAAAACACCTCGGCTTTCGTCATGGCCGCAAAACCACGGCAAATGGCGTCTTCATAATTCAAAACCGCCATATCGCCGTCGCGCTGCGTCTCAAAGAGCCGGGCCTTGGCGCCGGTATATCTTTCAAAGTGGTGG
>JBAUOG010001166.1:0-17134 GCA_049579625.1 Bryobacteraceae bacterium | reverse complement strand
GCCGCAGAACGGTGCTACGCGTCGCAGGAGCCTTATGCGCTTCGTGCGTGCCGTACTCACTAAGGGGGTCTAGCCAGGACTTCTGGAACAAGAAGGATCCCGGCGAATGGACCCATGAGGAGATTGAACGGCTGACGACCGATTCCCCTTGGGCGAAGCCGGTGAAGGCGGAGATTCCACTGCTCAGCAACCAGCAATCGCAACGCCGAGGGCAGTACGGCAGCGGGCCACAAAGCAACCGGCCGACGGACGAGCAACTGTCGCCCAAGTTCCAGGGTGTCATTCGCTGGGCGAGCGCTCAGCCAATGATCGACGCGCTGCATTGGAAGATCCCGCCAGAGTTTGCCGATTACTACGTGATCAGTGTATCGGGATTGCCGATCTTCTCAGGCGAGACGGACAGCGAAAATGGCAAAGCCGCCGACACATACGAGGCCTTGAAAGAAATCACGATACTGCAGCCACATGGCAAGGAAGTCGTGCACCCCAGGCTGATCCGGCCGGACAAGGGCGGTGGCGCGACACTGCTGTTTGGCTTCTTCAAGCGATTCGTCGAGTTGGACAACGAGAAGCTGGTCACCTTTTCGACCAGGGTGGGTCCGATGGATGCTAAAGCGAAGTTCAATCTGAAGGACATGATGTATCGCGGACAGCTTGCGCTCTAGCAGGCTGCTGAAAAAAGGCCATCTCCCCCTAACTCCCTCACTATCGGGAATCTGCAACCCATTACAAACAAACACAGGCGCTTCGGAGCCGTGACCGTCAGGGAGCGGTTTTTGGCCTTTTTCGGCAGCCTGCTAGAGGGCACGCAACGAGTCCGTGATACCCTGCAAGCGGCTTGACGAAGAAAACACCCCATCCGCATCCAAATTCAGCGCCAACACCAGGGGCTTCGGCCAGGGAATGACGGACCGCCGCCGTTTGCTTCACATCTATTCGCTACTGGTGTTGGTGATTCTCCTGAAGCCCTTTAGCAATCTGTTCCTGGCATGGGGAGTCCGACATTTTCCACAGTCGCTCGCGAGCGACCCGCTGCTCTTCCTGCGAGCGATGGTGGACCCGCTGGTGGTGCTTGGGATTGCGATGCAGATTATCTGGCTGCTGGCGCGGATGTCGTTGCTCGGCGTCGCTGACCTGAGCTTTGTGCTGCCCGTCACGGCGACTGGGTACATTCTCACGACGGTGCTGGGAAAAGTCTTTCTCGGAGAACAAGTGAGTGTGCAACGTTGGATCGGGGCGAGCCTGATCTTTCTTGGAACAGCTTTTGTGGGAGCGACCCTGAAGAAGACGAAGCACCCAGGGCCGGGGAAACACGCATGAAATGGATTCTGCTTGCGGTGGTAGTCGTGACAACCGTTCTGGCGGACCTGCTCCAGAGCTATGAGATGAAGCGAGTCGGAGTAGAGGGTGGCCACGCAGTCCGGTTTTGGCGGATGCCGAAGTTGATCGCCGGACGAGGCTTCCTGATCCTGGCTATTGGATGTATGGCTGTTTCGTTTTTTGCTTTTTTGGCGCTGGTTCAGAATGAGGCACTTAGCTTTGCTGTGCCGGCCTCCGCCGCCAGTTTTATACTGGAGACAATCCTGGCAAGAACCCTGTTGAAGGAACACTTGGACAGGAAGAGAATGATTGGCGCTGGTCTGGTGCTCTGCGGCATCATTCTGGTCGCCGGTTGAAGCTTCGCGAAGCGTTTAAGTGTGCCAAAGAGTCTCACAACGTGTGGCTGGACCACGTTAAGCAACGGTGAATCCTAACGGTTCATCGGGCAGGCGGTCGTTTACACTTGTTGGTTGAGGCTCGAAGCCATCAGAGAGTAATGACGGAGAATACATGAAGATTAGTGTGATGGGCGGGGACGGCTATTGCGGCTGGGCGACCGCATTGTATCTATCGAAGAGGGGCCACTCCGTTTCGATCATAGATAATTTTTCGCGCCGCCTTTGGGATCACGAGCTCGGCGTGCAGACTTTGACCCCGATCGCAAGTCTGCCGGAGCGGTTGCGCGCCTGGAAGGAACTGACCGGACACGAAATCGAGTCCTACACGGGCGATGTCACGGAGTACGATTTCCTCTCGGCCACTCTTCGCGCCATCGAGCCCGAGGCGGTGGTCCATTTTGCAGAGCAGCGCTCGGCTCCTTATTCCATGATCGACCGTAAGCATGCCGTTTTCACCCAAGTGAACAACGTGGTGGGCACGCTAAACCTGCTGTTTGCGTTGAAAGAGTTCGCGCCCGAAAGCCACCTCATCAAGCTGGGCACGATGGGTGAATACGGAACGCCCAACATCGATATCGAAGAGGGCTACATCACGATTGAACACAACGGCCGCAAGGACGTTCTTCCGTTCCCCAAGCAGCCGGGCTCGTTCTATCACCTTTCCAAGGTGCACGACAGCCACAATATGATGTTTGCCTGCAAGATATGGGGACTCCGCGCTACGGACCTCAATCAAGGTGTCGTGTACGGGACGATGACGGACGAGAGCGCCTATAGCGATACGCTCATCAATCGTTTCGACTACGACGAGGTATTCGGCACGGTGCTGAACCGGTTCTGCGTGCAGGCTGCGATCGGCCACCCGTTGACGGTCTATGGGAAAGGCGGCCAGACGCGCGGCTTCCTGGACATCCGCGACACGGTTCGATGCATTGAACTCGCCTGCCTGAATCCCTCCGGGCCAGGAGAGTGCCGGGTCTTCAACCAATTCACCGAGCAGTTCTCGGTTTTGGATATCGCGGAACTGGTTCGAACAGCGGCGGCCCACCTGGGTCTGGCGGTGGAGATCAATCACCTGCCCGATCCGCGCGTCGAAGCCGAACAGCATTACTACAACGCCAAGCATTCCAAGCTGATCGACCTTGGGTTGAAACCGCACTTCCTATCCGATTCGTTGTTGGACTCGCTGATGAATATCGCCGTGAAATACAGCGACCGGATTGATCGTTCCACGCTGTACCCCACGGTGAACTGGCGGAATGTGCGGAATGAACGGCGGCCTGCGTTGGTTGTGCCGGCCCCGGTTGCACATTAGTACTGTCTCGTGACTATTAGCTGTGGGTCGCTGGATCCGGAGGGGTCCGCTAGCTTACGCGCGCGGTTCCGTGCTCAGAGACTCTGACAGTCGCCGCTTGGTTCGGCGAATGATCATTTCTCGGCGAAGGCAGCGGGCACAAGTTGTCCGCCACGAATGCTGTAGTCCTCATTACGCCAGCGGATGGTATGGCGGGTGAAGCTCACCAGCCACAGCACAAACGCAACCGCATCCCAAGCGAAGATGAGCGGCATCTTCTTCCAGAGACCTGATTGTTTCAGGCCCCAGGCTCCGATGAGCCAAGTCATGGCACAGCGCAACGCAATATAGGAACCCAGGTACGCCGCGGCAACCGCCGCCGTCGGGTGAATGGCAATCGCGGCGAGGCACCACGGCAAGCCGTGCGTGAAGATCAGGCCAAAGTGCCCGCTCGGGCGCATGTGCCTCATGACGACGATCCAGCGTAAGCGCTTGTGGAGCAGCTCGCGCATGGATCCGTAATCGGAGACCGTCAGAACACTGTAGGGAAGAAGTTCGACCTGGTGCCCTTGTTCAGCGATCAGGCGGCCAATGAGCAGATCGTCAGCGGGACGGTCCACGATATGGTCGTAGCCTCCAAATTCGGCTAGCCGCGATCGAGTGGTGGCGATGGTTGTGCCGAGGGCGAACTTCACACCGTCGAGTTGCCGCGCGGTCAGAATGCTGGCGAAGAAGTCAGAGATCATGCCGATCGAGTGCAGGTTTTCTGCGAAGGACTTAGTCTCCGCCGAAACATACAGGCAAGTGACCGCGCCGATGGCTGGATTCCGCAGCGGCGCAACAATCTTGCGGAAGTAATCTGGTTCAACTCGGACATCGCTGTCGTTGATCACCAGTACCTCATGTCGTGCTTCGCTGGTAAGCCGCGCTAACTTAGCCACCTTGTCATTGGGACCGGTGCGACCGGAGCCGACGATGATGCGAATGTCTCGCTCAGGGAAATCGCGGGCCAGTTGTTCGATGACCGGAACGGCGGGGTCGTCGTAGCTGCTGACACAAAAAAGTAGTTCATAGTCAGGGTAATCTTGGTGACAGAGGCTGGCGAAGTTTTCGTAAGCGTCGGGATCAAGCCCTCGAATGGGCTTCAGGTTGCTAACCGGTGGCGTGAACTCGGGTTGCGCAGGACCTTTCTTCTCAGCGCGGAAGAAGCGCCAGGAACTATACAGAGTTATCAAATAGTATATGAAGGGGAAGGTCGCGACGAACAGGACTACATACCCGGCTATCCAAAGAAGCATTATTTCTCTCGAAGATCAGTTGATTCAACTGCGCCTTACGCTCGCTGGAACAAATCGAGCCGCCAGCCACTCCGTACCGGGAACGCGTTGTGAGTACTCTATTCCCTTACAATTCCACGGTTTTCGCGTAGGTGCAACTTAATCAGCGAAGAAGCCCCAGACGGGTTCACCGCTACTGATTCTACTTTAACAGGTGGCAGGCGGCCTCGAAACTCAAAGCGATGCCGTCGCGTCCAATAATTACGAGCCTCTTATGATAAATTTGGGCTAAACAGTTGTGTTGCGTCCGAGCGCACCCAACACTCCTTAACGGCCTGCAAGGGCGACCGATCACTTACAGAGAAAAGGAAAGAACAACAGCTTGTGTGGCATTGTGGGTTTCACCCATCGCCAGCGTGTACCGCACCCCGACCGCATTCAAATAGCGCTTGAGTGCCTGGTCCATCGAGGACCTGACCGGCAGGCAGCGTTTCGATCGGACTTCGTTTCGCTGGGCGCGACGCGACTTAAGATTATCGACCTGGAAACCGGCGACCAGCCCATGGTGGCCGGCAATGGCGACACGGTAATCGCATTCAATGGCGAGATCTACAACCATGAAGAGTTGCGGCACGAGTTAGAGCAGAAGGGCCATCACTTTCGCTCGCGCACCGATACAGAGACGGTGCTGGCAGCGTTTCTCGAGTGGGACACCAGCTGCTTCTCCCGATTGCGGGGCATGTTTGCCATCGCGTTGTGGACCGAATCGACCAAGCGCCTGGTGTTGGCGCGCGACCGCGTGGGCATCAAGCCGCTCTACATCACCAAAAGAGCAGGCGATCTCTATTTTGCCTCGGAGCTGAAAGCGATCCTGGTACATCCGGAAATCGACCGGCAACTCAGTCTGGATGGTCTCGATTCCTACCTCACCGTGAACTACGTGCCGGGCACCCGAACCTTGCTTGAGGGAATCGAGAAACTCGAGCCGGGCCGTTGGCTGGAGTGGCGGGACGGCACAACCCGCTCGGAGACGTATTGGGAATTGCCTGCAAGCACACCGGGTACTTGGAACCTGGATTCGGCGAAGCAGCGGCTGGACGATCTGCTGCAGAAGTCGGTGAAAGAGCATTTGCTTTCCGACGTGCCGCTGGGCATCTGGCTTAGCGGAGGCATCGACTCAACAACGATTCTGCATTATGCGGCCACCGCTTCGCCCGCGCAGCTGAAGACGTTTTCGATCTCGTTCCGTGGGCGGAGTTTTGATGAGAGCAGCTACATCCGTCAAGCCGTATCCGCCTACGGCACGGACCACCACGAGTTGGATTTGAATCCCGCCGAGGACCTGGAAGGCGCGATCGAAGAGTTTGCGTATTACGCCGACGAGCCGAACGCTGATGCGGGCGCGTTGCCGGTGTGGTTCCTCTCCAAGCTGACCCGGCAACACGCCACGGTGGCGCTGAGTGGCGAAGGCGCGGATGAGCTGTTTGGCGGATATCTTACTTACCGGGCGGACCAACTGGCGCGAATTGCGCGGCGCGCTCCGGCAGTGGCATTAAACCTGGCGTTACAAGCCGTGCGGCGATGGCCCGTGTCCGATGAGAAGATCAGCTTCGAATACAAATTGAAGCGCTTTCTAGAAGGCTGCCAGATGTCGCCGGCCCGCGCGCACGTGTATTGGAACGGAACGTTTTCGGACGTCGAGAAAAAGGCTCTCCTTCGAGTTCCCCCCACGGGGTGGTTCGACAGCCTGTTAAACACGCCCAGCGGCTCTGGCGACAACCTGTCGGCCCATTTGTGGTTCGATCAAAAATACTTTCTGCCGGAAGACATCCTGGCGAAGGTGGATCGCATCAGCATGGCGCATTCGATCGAGGTGCGGCCGCCGTTCCTGGATCACCGTATTGTTGAGTTTGCCGCGACACTCCCGGATCCCCTCAAGATCGCCGGGTCGCGTCAGAAGCTGGTTCTCAAGGAACTAATGGCGGGTAAGCTTCCGCCACAGATTCTGCAACGAAAGAAGGTTGGGTTCGACATACCAGCTCACGAATGGCTACGGGGACCGCTGCGGGTGCTGATGCTCGATACACTCGCAGGGGTGGGAGCCGAATATGGAGATTTGTTCAGGCAGGACGAGATTCACCGCCGTGTGGAGCAACACCTCGCGCGACGCGCGAATGTTGGTTATCACCTTTGGGGTTTGATGATCCTGTTCCTGTGGATGAGGAAATGGCGAATACAGACAGCAGCGGCGCATCCGATGGATCGACAGCTCGCGAAAAGCGTCTCTACTATCTAGTACTCATCCTCATCGCGGTCGCGATCCATGTAGCGTGCATTGTCTCGCCCCCTTCGTTCACAGACGACGTGGACGCGGTACAAGCCCAGATTGCGCGCAATATGCTGAGTTCCGGCGACTTTGTGACGGCGCGGCTGGATGGAGTGGTCTATCTGGAGAAGGCGCCGCTGATCTACTGGCTCATCGCCGGTAGCTATAAGCTGTTTGGCGTTTACGACTGGGCCGCTCGCATCCCGGTTGCCTTAGCGTGCGTCGGCCTCTGCTGGTTGACGATGGCCTTCGGCAAATGGGCCTTCGGGCTGCGGGCCGGATTCTACGCCGGTATCGTGATGGCCACCTGCCTCGGCCTGTTTCTGTTTACCCGAATCCTGATTCCTGACGTGATGTTGACGCTCACCATCTCGTTGGCACTCTGGGCACTTCTGCGCGCGCTGGATGAAGAAGAGCCTCATCCGAGGCTGTGGTCGATTGTGCTGGCGGCAAGCTTGGGAACCGGGTTGCTGCTGAAAAGCCTGATTGCCGTCGTGTTCCCAATCGCGGCCGGCCTAATCTATCTTTTCATCACCAAGCAGTTATTTGGGAAGCGGACGTGGGCGCGACTGCACCCGTTCACTGGCCTACTGATCGTGGTTGCCATCGCAGCGCCGTGGCACATCCTTGCCACGATTCGGAACCCTCCCTATTTTGACTTCACGATGCGAAGCGTGCCGGGGGAATATCACGGCTTCTTCTGGTTCTATTTCATCAATGAACAGTTACTGCGGTTTCTGAATCTGCGCTATCCGCGAGATTACGATACCGTGCCGCGGCTCCTTTTCTGGCTATTCCACTTGGTATGGCTGTTTCCCTGGAGCGTTTATTTCCCGGCCGTTGCCAAGCTGTCTTTCAAACCTATTGACCGGGCGGGGAAAACTCGTCTGATGGCGTTGTGCTGGATCGGGTTCGTCATGGTCTTCTTTACGTTCTCGACAACCCAGGAATACTACTCCATGCCCTGTTACACGGCCATGGCGCTCCTGTTGGGGTCGGCCATGGCGATGGACAACGTTTGGGTGCATCGAGGCACTCGGGCTCTCACGATCATCTTCAGCTTAGCGACGCTGATTTCATTTGTTCTTGTCTTTCTCGTCTGGAATCTTCCCACGCCTGGCGACATCTCCGCGTCGCTGACCAAACATCCGGAGGCTTACAAGCTTTCTCTCGGACACATCGAAGATCTGACGCTCCATTCGCTCGCCTATCTGCGTGTGCCGCTGCTGGTGGCTGCGATCGCATTCCTCGCCGGGACCATCGGAACGATCAAGGTAACCGGGCAACGCGCCTTCCTGGCCACTGCCTTGATGATGGTGCTGTTCTACCACGCTGCGAAGTTGGCGCTCATCGGACTTGACCCATTTCTTTCGTCTCGCGCATTGGCGACTGAGCTGATGAAGTCCCCCGAAGGTGACTTGGTCATAGACCACCACTACTACACATTCTCCACGGTGTTCTTTTACACGAACCGGACGGCCTACCTGCTGAACGGCCGTTTCAACAACCTGGTTTATGGTTCTTACGCGCCCGGCGCACCCGATGTGTTCTTGGACAACGCCCAGTTCCGCGCTCGCTGGATGGGACAACGGCGCTGTTACATCATCGCGAAACAGGACTCGTTCGAACGCCTGGAGAAAACCGTGGCGCCGGCCCCGCTCACGGTAGTAGCCAAGAGCGGCGGCAAGCTGCTCTTAACTAACCAGCCGTTGTGAGTGTGGAAACAGCCTACGGCATTGAGGCTTTAATCACTGTGTGGCTCACTTGCTTTCGCTTGTAAAATCCGACCACGCTTGGATAGAATTCACGCACTAAATTAAGCCCCGCGGTCTCACCGTACCAGACCAGGTAGTTAATGCCGACGTTATTCCAACCCTGCCAGCTTGGCGGCGACCAAAGCAGAGGGATGCTTGCCTGACCCGCGCCGCCCAGGAACGAGGAGTTGGAGAACCGGGCGATGCCGCTGTCGTTATGGGCCACGTATGGCGAGATCAGCACGGATCCGAGCCTACCTCCAAAGCCGTCTTTATGCGACCGGACATAGCGATTATCGTCCCGGAATGCGGCGGACAAGCCATAGGTTATGGTGTTTCCGACAAAGGCGCTGCCCCAACTGCTGGCTGTGCGTTTGCCAAACGCTCCCCATCCTTGGCCCCATTCTTTGGGGCTATTAATACCTTGATCGATGGCTCCGCCTAAGCCGGCATACAACGCCGCATAGGGCGAGAAGGTGTATGAGGCGTATAAGTCGAAACGTTCTTTTGGCGTGATTTTGAGCCAAGGATCTGCCACGGGCTCGGGAAGCATCTTGACAAAAAAGGGAAGGCCGGCAGGATCGAGAGTTGGATCGACAAGCGATGCCGTCTGCGGATCCAGCGTCGCCTGTGCAGAACAGATCAAGGCGCCTAGCACGAGCAAGGCGGCCAGACGTAAGCGTTTCATTGGGTTGAACAGAGCCTTCAGGATAGCATCCTGTCACTCGTAAAAACACTAGCACCGCACCGCAGTTTCGTGTTTTGACGAACTACCGGAAGAGGTTCGTCTTCGCTAGATCAATCACTTCATTGCCTTTTCACGTGAGAACGGCCGAAGCAAGCTCGTTCAGCATCTTGGCGACGAATTGCGGATGGATGGGAGTGCGGCCCGGCTCACCCACAGCCAGGTCATCGAGTTCCTTCCTGGCTTTCTGGTAATGGGCAACCGATGAATCCAAGTGCTCGTGAACCAGCTTGTTATCCAGAAGCGGCGCCAGCAGCGGCAATGTATCTTTCACGTTCCCGATCAATCCCAGATCGACGCGTGTACGACGTCCAATCTGTTCGCCCCGGTTATCAATCTGAATGACCTTGGCGGACTCCGGGTAGAACTGCTGATACGGAAAGTCCGTGCCCAGCATCAGCAGAACGTCGCAGCTCGACATTGCGTGGTAGCCGGAGGAAAAGCCGAGCAAGCCGGTCATGCCGACATCGAAGGAAATGAGAGCCCCCTCGAAGCGGAACCAAGATAGCCAAACGAGCCCGGCCCCCTGTAGCCCGAAAAAGTAAGCAAAAGAAGGAATGTGCACGAATCCACCGCTTCCCAATTGAGAATGAGAGATGCTACTCTAGTAGAAAGATGGGAATTGCGCCCTCACCTGCCGAAACAACCAAGGCATCCAGCCAGTTCTTGCGCGGACCCTTGCGGGACGAGCTCGGAAACGCCAGTGCCGAGTTCTCGAAACCGGCCACGGCGGTCCTCAAGTTTCACGGCATCTACCAGCAGGACGATAGGGATTTGCGCAAGGCCGGCGTGAAGCAGCACACGGCCATGGTGCGGGTCGGCGTGCCGGGCGGAGTGTTGACCCCGGAGCAATACCTGGCGATGGACCGTCTCGCCGACGAGATCGCCGATGGAGCGTTGCGCATCACGACCCGGCAGGACATTCAATTCCATTACGTGCCGAAGCAGGATTTGCGTACGCTCATCCAGACGTTGAACGGCCAGCTTCTCAGCACACTGGCGGCGTGCGGGGATGTGGTTCGCAACGTGGTCTCCTGCCCAGCGCCTTTTACTTCCAGCGAACGGACTGAGCTGGACCGCTATATTCAGCTGCTATCGCGCAGCCTGAAGCCACGCAGCCAGGCGTACTACGAAGTGTGGATTGACGGCGAGCGCGCCGTATCGGCCGAAGAAACAGATGAAACCGCCCCGGGCGTGGATCCCTGGAAGGTTGAGCCGCTATATGGCGCGGTCTATCTACCCAGAAAGTTCAAGGTTGGATTTGCCTATCCAGGCGACAACACAACCGACGTCTATTCAAACGACGTCGGTATAGTGCCTCACTACGAAGGCGGCGAGCTGCGCGGGTTCACGATATTAGCCGGCGGCGGGATGGGGCAAAGCGCGGGCGTGAAAGCATCGCATCCGCGATTAGCCGATCCGGTTTGCTCGGTGGGCACGGATCCGCAGGAACTACTGGAAGTCGTGACCGCCATCGTCACCATACATCGCGATTTCGGTAATCGCGCGAATCGCAAGCTGGCGCGGCTGAAGTACGTAATGGACGAGTGGGGCGTGGCTAAGTTTCAGGCGGAGTTGAATGCCCGGGTTGGCCGAATCTTAGCCCCGCCACAGCCGCTTAGCTGGAAGCGGGCTAACGATTACCTGGGCTGGTACAAGCAGGGAACTGACGCGAACGGCCGCCCAGTGTGGTTTGTGGGGGTGAGGGTGATCAGCGGGCGGGTAAGGGACTTCACCGGCAGTCATCGAATCAAGACGGGTCTAAGGAAGATTGTGGAACGCTTCCGTCCTGGCGTGCGTTTGACAGCCCAACAGAACCTGTACCTGAGCGGCATTGCGGACGAGGACAAGGACGCCATTATCGCGCTCCTGCGTGAGCATGGAATCGCCAAGCCGGAAGGCCTGCCGCCTATCTTGCGCCATGCAATGTCGTGCCCGGCACTGCCGACTTGCGGGCTAGCGATCACCGAATCCGAACGCATCATGCCGGCTGTGGTTCAAGAAATACAAGCGGAGTTTGATGCAGCGGATCTCGGCGAGCAGGAAGTGCATTTGAGGACTACCGGCTGTCCTAACGGCTGCGCCCGTCCATACACCGCCGAGATAGGCATCGTTGGCGCCAGTGTCGATATGTACACCATCTACCTGGGAGCCTCACCGCTCGGAACCCGCTTGGGCAGTGTCTTTGCCCAGAATGTGAAGCGCCGCGAGGTACCGCTACGATTGCGGCCGGTGATCCAGCTCTACGCGGAGTCACGGGAAGGTGGCGAAACCTTCGGAGATTTCTGCCACCGTCTGGGGATTGCCGCCCTTCAGCGCTTGGAAACTAGCGGCCATCTCGTTGAAGCGACCGCGTAGAGCCTGAGCCGACTTTGGCTAGCCGGTGATGCCGCGATTGACCAGGACGCGAACTTCAACTCGCCGGTTCTGTTTGCGACCCTGCGGGGTGGTGTTGTCGGCAACATTGTGCGTAGTTCCGAGACCCGCTGGAGCGAGGATGCGTCGCAACGGAACATCTTTCATCTGCAGGTACTGCACCACGGCCGCTGCGCGCCGCTCACTCAGTTCCACGTTCTTCTCGGGATTACCCGTCGTGTCGGCAAAGCCGGCCACTTCGATCATGTAGCCCTTCTCACTCTTCATTTGATCGATCAGCGTGTCCAGTTCCTTGCACGCTTCGGTGGTAAGTTTCGCGCTCTTTACGGCAAAGTACACGGTAGTGCTGCCTTTGGTTTCGTAGTCATCCAAGTCCGAGACGCGATGCCCAAGGTTGTCCACGCCGGCGTTCGCTTTGGTGGCGGAATCGTTCACCTTGCTCACGTTCTCGTCCGTTTGCTTTTGTTTCAGGTCAAGCTGCGTCGTGCGCCCGTCGAGTTCGGTGGACTTGGTCTCCAGTTCACCTGCGCGACTTTCCAATTGACCCGCCCGGCCCTCCAGTTGGCCGGTACGCGTTTCAAGCGGCGAGACGCGGGTATCGACGGAACGGGCGGCGTGCAGATCGTTCGGATCGAAGGTAATCTTCGCTGCTACCAGTTCGCCCTTGTCATTGCCCTTGCCCTCGGCGTCGAGACGCAAGCCCGGCACCAACGAGGTGGTTTCCATGCCGGTGCGGGACATGCCGAAGAGTCCATGCTTCAACGCAACTTTGGTTGCGTCTGTCAATTGAATCGTGACGAGTGCATTGTCGGGTTCGCGCAGACGGATCTTGTCGCCGTCGCGCGCCTGAATTACGCCCTTAACTTTCGTCTCGAGGCCGTCTCCAATGGAGCGAACCTGGGTGTCCGCCGCCAACGCCGTCGAAGCCATAAACACAAATTGGGCCAACACACAGGCGCGCACGCACCATCGTTCAGAAGCTTTGGTCATAATAAAACTCTCCTTCTTCACCGGGTTTGTTACCGCCTCACTGAGCGCGAACGCTAGAAATGCCTGTTGCCGATCAAGACCCGGTCTGCTCTGGTAGACCCCAACTACGCTATTTCTGTGACAAAAGATTTGACCAATACGAAACATGTTGTAACGTAAGTCCATGTCGCCTGTCGCGAGCCGTCAGAATCCACCAGCGAAGCGAGGGTTTTACGGTTGGTGGATCGTCGCGGCCAGCTTTCTGACCTTTGGCATCGCAGTAGGGCTGCCGTACTACAACATTCCGTTCTTCTACGACTACTTCCAGAATGAGTTTCATTGGGAGCGGCCCGACATTACGCTGGGCTTCCCGTTGGCTGCCATTCTGACGTTGTGGGTTGGCCCGCTGGTGATTCCACACTTCAGCCCACGCAAACTGATCGCGGTGGGCACGGGGCTCACTGCCCTCGCGTTCATCGGCTTCAGTCGGATGCAGGGCAACCTCTGGTTCTACTACTTCTGTTGGGTCCTCTATACATGCGGCTACTTTTTGTCCGGGCCCATCCCGCACCAGATCCTGGTTTCGCAGTGGTTCCGCAAAAAGCGCGGTCTTGCCATGGGGATTGTCTATGTGGGCGTCGGCTTGGTGGCGGCCTTGGGTTCGCGGTTGGTGAAGCCGCTGACGGAGGGCTACGGTTTTCGATTCACGCTGCTGATGATCGGCGTGATGATGGTGCTGGCTTGGCCGCTGGCTTTGCTGGTAATGCGGGACAAGCCGTCGGACATGGGCCAGTTTGCGGATGGCGACCTCGAAGCCGGCGAGGATGCGAAGCGCGAACCGCAGTCGTTCGCGACGCTGCTGCGAAGTGGTCCATTCTGGCTGCTGCTGATCGGCAGTGTATGCTCTATCGGATCGATCGGCGCCATCAATCAGCACATGAAATTTGTTTTTCACGACGCCGGGTTCACCGACCAAAAGGTATTGAATGCGACGTGGTCGTCAGCCTCCATCATCATCTCGATCGTGAGCATCGCCGGGAGGCTCAGCATCGGCCATCTTTCGGATGTGTTCTCGAAAAAACGGGTCATGACGGTGACCTATTTCGTAGTCGCGGCTTCGATTCCCCTGTTGCTGACGGTCAAGCCACCGACGCAGCCTTATCTGTTTGCGATTGTCTTCGGCTTTGCGATGGGAGCGGACTACATGCTGATTCCGCTGATGGCGGCTGAACAGTTCGGTGTCAACACGCTGTCGCGCGCGATGGCGATTCTGCTGCCGCTAAACACCATCGGCCAGACCTGGTGCCCGCAATTGGTTTCTGTTCTCCGCCAGCACTATGGCAGCTACACGGGCCCCATGGCATTCGTGTTCGGCATCGCTATGATCGGCGCCATTGCCATTGCAGCCTTGCCTCGCCACGCCTCCTTTTCAAGAGCCGTTTCTGAGCCGGGCTTGAATCGCCCAGTAAACTGATGGTGCGTCCATGCGACACTTCCACTACAAGAGCCTGAGCGAAATAGAACAGCACTGTGCCGAATTACTGATTGAGCACGTGCGGTTCGAAGCCGATCCGGAGCGGGTGAAGGCGGCGCTCTTTGCCTCGCGCACAGTCGGCGGATTCCTGGTTGGGAACTCAATCGCGATCCATCCCATGGAAGGCTGCGACGGAACGCTGGACGGCTCACCCGATGAGCTGACTTGGCGCCGCTATCAGCGTTTTGCGACAGGCGGGGCCAAGCTAATCTGGTTTGAAGCGACGGCGGTCTGCGTGGAAGGGCGAGCCAACACGCGCCAGCTTTGGATCAGGCGTGAGAACATGAATGACTTTGCGCGCCTTCTGGCACGGATTCGTGAGTTGCATGCCGCTGAGTTCGGGACAGCCGACGACCTGCTGATTCCGATTCAGTTGACACATTCAGGCCGCTACAGCGTTCCGGACCGAATATTGGCCTACCATCACCCGTCGATTGACGCCAAGACCGGGACGGCGTCCTCCGCCGTCGTGAGCGACGACGAACTGGAGCGGCTGGAAGATCAGTATGTGGAAGCTGCGGGACTGGCGCTGGAAGCCGGGTTCCACGCGGTCGATCTCAAAGTAACCCACGGCTATCTCCTTAATGAATTGATGGGCGCCAAGCTGCGCGAGGGCCGCTATGGCGGATCGGTTGAGAATAGAACGCGTTTTGCAAGAAATGTATTTGGCAAGATAAAGGCCAAGTTCGGCCGCCAGATCCTGCTTGGCATGAGGTTGGGGTGTTATGATGGCGTGCCATACCGCAAGCGGGAGGATGGTGTGGGCGAGCCTTACCCGTTTACGACCCCCTACCCGTACGGGTTCGGCGTCTCCGCCGAGAATCCATTGCAAGAAGATTTGGCCGACGTGAAGCAGGCGATCCAGCTTTACCGCGAAGCCGGCCTGGAGTTGCTGAATGTTTCAATCGGGTGCCCTTATTACAATCCACACGTAACGCGGCCCTTCGAGAGCCCCGACGACGGCAACTACTTGCAGCCGGAGCATCCCTTGTGGGGCGTCGACCGGCACTTTCGAATCGCTGGCGAACTGCAGCGCACTTTTCCCGACCTTCCGATGGTAGGTACAGGATATAGCTGGCTCCAAATCTATGCGCCGAGCGCAGGCGCCTGGAACGTCGAGCAGGGCAACATTCGCTTCTTCGGCATCGGGCGTGGCGCGCTCGCTTATCCGGATTTCCCCAAGGCGCTTGCTGAATCGGGGCAACTGGATGAGCGGCGGGTGTGCAAAACGCTTACCTATTGCACCTTCCTGATGCGGCAAAAAACGCATCCGCTCGGCCAGTTTCCAACTGGTTGCCCTCCGTTTGACAAGGAAGTCTACGGTCCAATCATGAAGCAGGCCCGGACGCTTCAGCGCGCTCCGAAATAACGAAACCCACTGCTCTGAGCCCAGGCGTAGCCATGTTTCATGCCTCAATAATGGGACAACAAAACGGGGCGGCGCAAACTTGCGTTTTTGGAACGCGGGGAATTACTGCTCCCACGGGTTGAACACCGGCACCCGTGCCTTGTCGAAATCGCTCCTGTCGCGTGTGACAACCGTATGTCCATGGTAAAGGGCAGTCGCCGCAAGCACGAGGTCAGGGTGTGAATACGTATGCCCGATCTTTCGCCCCTCTTCCATCAACGTCCGCCATGTGAGCAGTATGTCTTCGGTTACCGGGCAAAATCCGCCCCGCGAAGGCGGGCCGCAGGGTGATCGTCAGCCACTAATTCAACTCGGCGCGCCGCGTCACATCTTGCTGAAGTTCGATGCCGAAGCGAATTTCAGCGATGCTGACCACACTGATGTACAGTGCGTTAAGCGGTTGCGCGTCATAGAAGGCAGTCACTTTCGATTCCGGCTTTGGTTTTCGCCTCTCGGACAGGACATTGGTATCCAGCAACCACGCCATCAGAGCACGACATCCCGCACATTGGTGAGACTCACGCGCGGAGGGTTAGATCAATATCGGGATAAGGCCGTGCTTGTAACGCCGCCAGCACGACCGCACCTGTTGCCGTCGGCGGCGCGGCGGCGGTTGCCTGCTCGTCGAGGGCATCAAGGGCTTTTTCGAGCACGTCGTCTGCGTCCTGGAAGTGGCCGGTCTGGATGTGCGCGTTAACGCGCTGTACCAGCTCCGCCTTATGGATTTCAAGGTTCATTTTCAGGCCCTCCTTTCATCGTAGCCTTTTAGCACGTTCCGGCGGGTTACTGAAGTGTCCCGCGTTCGTTCTGCGATTGCCGCGTATGTCTCAGGAACTTCCGGGGGGAACTTCCGGAACTTCCGGGGAACTTCCGGGAACTTCCGGGACGGGAACTTCCGGGACGGAGAGTGTTCTTCACCGACGGCGACCGCCGCACGTACCTCGAATGGCTCACGGCCTATGCGGCTGAGGCGCGGGCCCGCATTCTCGCTTACTGCTTGCTCGACAACCACATCCACCTGGTTGCCATCCCCGAGGAGGCCCACTCACTGGCGACCGCCCTTCGCCGCGCACACGGCCGATACTCGCTGTACCTGAACACACGAAGGAAACGCTCTGGGCACCTTTGGCAAAACCGGTTCTATTCTTGTCCCCTCGACGATCAGCACCTTTGGATCGCCCTCCGCTACGTCGAGCGTAATCCCGTTCGGGCAAATCTGGTAGCGCGGCCAGAAGAATACGCATGGTCTAGCGCAGCCGCCCACCTTGGTTTAACCGATCCTCCGGAGCTGCTCGACCTACCCTTTCTCACCCAGGCTGGCGGACCGCAACGCTGGGCCGCGCTCCTCGCCGAACCCGAAGAGTTGATTGACATTCGAACGTTACAGCGTGGTACCTTCAGCGGCCGGCCGCTCGGCACCGACGAGTTTGTCTCAGCCCTCGAACAGACCCTTCATCGCCCCCTAAGATCGCATCAGGGCCAACGGCTTCCGTTGTTCGCCGCCAATGCGATGCTTTAAGAATCACTTCGTACCATACCTCTCCGTCCCGGAAGTTCCCGGAAGTTCCCGGAAGTTCCCCCCGGAAGTTCCCGGAAGTTCCTGCAGTCTATAACGATCAGAAGTTCAAACTGCCCGATCATGCGGCGAACACTGACGTCAATCTGCCGCTCCTCACCGGTTCTTTTCCCAATAATCCTGTCATTCACTGTGACAATGGAATCCGGGGCAAGAT
>JBAUOG010001165.1:0-22031 GCA_049579625.1 Bryobacteraceae bacterium | reverse complement strand
TCACCACTTTGACGATGCCGCGCACCTGCTCAGTGAGATTCGAGGCCATGAAATTGACGTTGTCGGTGAGGTCTTTCCAAGTGCCTCCCACACCAGGCACCATGGCCTGGCCGCCCAGCTTGCCTTCGGTTCCCACCTCGCGCGCCACGCGAGTTACCTCTGAGGCGAACGCCGAGAGCTGCTCGACCATCGTGTTGATGGTTTCCTTAAGCTGCAGAATCTCGCCCTTCACTTCGACGGTGATCTTGCGGCTGAGATCTCCGCGGGCAATAGCGGTGGCCACGTCCGCGATATTCCGGACCTGTCCCGTCAGGTTCGATGCCATCGAATTGACGTTGTCTGTAAGATCTTTCCAGGTGCCGGCAACCCCTGGCACCTGCGCCTGGCCTCCCAACTTGCCGTCGGTGCCAACCTCGCGGGCCACGCGGCTGACCTCCGCCGCGAACCCGTTGAGCTGATCCACCATCGTATTGATGGTGTTTTTCAACGCCAGGATTTCGCCCTTCACTTCCACCGTGATCTTCTTGGAAAGATCGCCGTTGGCCACCGCGATCGTCACCTCGGCAATGTTGCGTACTTGCCCGGTCAGATTGGAAGCCATCGAGTTAACGTTATCGGTGAGATCCTTCCACGTTCCGGCCACCCCTTCGACCGTCGCCTGCCCTCCCAGCTTGCCGTCGGTACCGACCTCGCGCGCCACGCGGCTAACCTCACCAGCAAACGCGTTAAGCTGATCCACCATCGTGTTGATAGTGTTTTTCAAAGCCAGGATTTCGCCCTTCACTTCGACCGTAATCTTCGATGAAAGATCGCCCTTCGCGATGGCTGTGGCCACTTCTGCGATATTGCGCACCTGACCGGTAAGGTTCGAGGCCATGAAGTTGACGTTGTCGGTGAGATCCTTCCATGTGCCGGCAACGCCGGGGACCTCCGCCTGCCCGCCGAGCTTACCCTCGGTCCCCACCTCGCGCGCCACGCGGCTGACCTCGCCGGCGAAGCCGTTCAGCTGATCCACCATCGTGTTTATCGTGTTCTTTAATTCGAGGATTTCGCCCTTCACTTCTACCGTGATCTTGCGGCTCAAGTCGCCGCGCGCGACGGCAGTCGTGACATCCGCAATGTTGCGGACTTGGGACGTGAGGTTGTTCGCCATCGAGTTGACGTTGTCCGTAAGATCCTTCCATGTGCCGGCCACGTCTCGGACCTGCGCCTGGCCGCCCAACTTCCCCTCCGTGCCCACCTCGCGCGCGACGCGAGAGACTTCGGAGGCAAAAGCGTTGAGCTGGTCCACCATCGTGTTAAGAGTGTTCTTGAGTTCGAGGATCTCGCCCTTCACATCGACCGTGATTTTTTTCGACAGGTCCCCATTTGCCACGGCGGTCGCCACATTCGCGATGTTGCGAACCTGTCCAGTGAGGTTTGAAGCCATCGAATTGACGTTGTCGGTCAAATCCTTCCAGGTACCCGCCACGCCGGGCACCTGCGCCTGGCCGCCTAGTTTTCCTTCGGAACCAACTTCCCGGGCCACGCGGCTGACCTCGCCTGCGAAGCCGTTAAGCTGATCCACCATCGTGTTGATCGTGTTCTTGAGCTCGAGAATCTCGCCACGCACATCAACTGTGATCTTTTTGGAAAGGTCGCCATTGGCCACAGCCGTAGTCACCTCGGCGATATTGCGAACCTGAGAAGTGAGGTTCGTTGCCATTGCGTTCACGGAGTCGGTGAGATCCTTCCATGTTCCCGCCACGCCGCGCACCTCGGCCTGACCACCCAGCTTGCCTTCCGTACCAACTTCACGAGCAACACGGGTGACTTCCGACGCAAATCCGTTCAACTGCACCACCATGGTGTTGATGGTGTTTTTCAACTCGAGGATTTCGCCCTTGACGTCCACCGTAATCTTCTTGGACAAATCGCCATTCGCCACCGCGGTGGTGACGTCGGCGATGTTTCGGACTTGGCCGGTGAGGTTGGAGGCCATGAAGTTCACGTTGTCCGTGAGGTCCTTCCATGTGCCCGCGACGCCAGGAACCTGGGCTTGGCCGCCGAGTTTGCCTTCGGTACCAACCTCGCGCGCTACACGCGTCACTTCCGAGGCGAATCCGTTGAGCTGATCCACCATCGTATTCATCGTGTTTTTCAGCGCGAGGATTTCACCCTTCACCTCAACCGTGATCTTGGAGGAAAGATCGCCCTTCGCGATGGCCGTTGCCACGTCTGCGATATTACGAACCTGCCCCGTGAGGTTCGATGCCATCGAGTTCACCGAGTCAGTCAGGTCCTTCCAGGTCCCCGCCACTCCGGGCACCACAGCTTGCCCGCCAAGTTTGCCTTCAGTGCCGACTTCACGTGCCACCCGGGTGACTTCGGAAGAGAATCCGTTGAGCTGATCCACCATGGTGTTGATGGTTTCTTTTAGCTCTAGAATTTCGCCCTTTACGTCCACCGTAATCTTGCGCGAGAGGTCGCCGCGAGCCACGGCCGTAGTCACGGTCGCGATGTTGCGAACCTGGGCAGTCAGGTTGGTCGCCATCGCGTTGACTGAGTCGGTGAGGTCTTTCCACGTTCCGGCCACGCCGGGCACAACGGCTTGGCCGCCGAGCCTGCCGTCTGTGCCGACTTCACGCGCCACACGCGTGACTTCGGAAGCGAAAGAACGCAGCTGATCGACCATCGTGTTCGTGGCCTCCTTCAGCTGCAAAATCTCGCCGCGCACATCCACGGTGATCTTCTTTGACAAGTCGCCATTGGCCACGGCAATGGTCACGTCCGCAATGTTTCGCACTTGCGCGGTCAAATTGCCGGCCATCTGGTTGACTGAGTCGGTGAGATCCTTCCAGACTCCCGACACGCCGGGGACTTGCGCCTGGCCGCCGAGTTTGCCTTCCGTACCAACCTCGCGCGCCACCCGGGTCACTTCCGACGTGAACACCGAGAGCTGCTCAATCATCGTGTTTACGAGCTTTGCCGAGCGTAGGAATTCGCCCTTCAGCGGACGCCCGTCCACCTCCAGATCCATGGATTGCCCGAGGTCGCCCTTAGCAACCGCGCCAATCGTTCTGGCACTTTCTGTGGTGGGCCGGACCAGATCGTCTATGAGCGTGTTCATGGAGTCGGCCTCTGCAGCCCACCCGCCAATGGAGCCGGGGAGCGTCATGCGCTGCTTCAGCCGCCCCTCCTTACCCACTGTTTCGCTCAGGCGCGTGACTTCCTTCGAAATGCGTTGCTTTTGAGCGATCACCTGATTGAAAGCCTCTGCGATCAGCCCTTCCGTCTCGGTCCAATCCGCAGGGAGCCGCACCGAGAAATCCCCATCCCGGAAAGCCACCATCGTCCCGAGAATTAGCCGCAAACGTGCCTCGCCCGCCTTGTCCGCGGAAATACGCCGCGCCTTGGGGTCGGTGCGATCCCCGTTGCCATTCGTGGCAACCCCTGGCGACTTGCCTGTGGATGGTGCAATTGTTGTTTCGGTCATGGTTGCTTTCGGGAAACTAGAAGGTTGACGTGGAGAGACGGCGGGGTTGCAGACGCTTATTTATAGTTATCCCTGGGAGCCGAAACCCCAGCGACGATCTCGACTGTTTTCGGGCCCTAAATCTCAGGAACGCTGGCATACCCAACCCCTCAGCGAGTATAGAGACGCCAATCTCAAATTAGATCGATGAATATGAAACGGACCGGCAGATCAGGAAAGGTGCGCTGAATGTACCCGGGAGCTACTGAAGCTACTACCCGATCGCGCAGTGTGTTGGAACGACACATAACTCTCAAACACGAATGTAACCGATACTTCGTCCCCGCGCTTACTAGAAATATTTCTAGGGAAAAGAAAGCTGTCTTCCACCCAAGGCCTACCGTTTGACGCTCGATCCGAAAGCCTCCCGCAAGTCTTGCAGATGCGGGCGGAGCCCTGCTTAAGCAGTCTCAAATAATCTCAGCCGGCGACCGCAACACGAAATGCTCGGGCACAACCGTCAAGATGAATGCATCCTTTCCTAGTTCAGTTTTCAAATCGGCGATTCTATCCTTCAACTAGGGAGGTCGAATGAGTGTAAGGTTTCCTATTCCTGCTGATGAAAGCCGAGACGAATCTCGGCTCAGCAGGCTAACAGTCTGCGCCACGTCGAGTTTTCTAAAAAACCATTTTTCAGCGGCCTGTTAATTTTTCAGCGGCCTGTTAGATGTTGCACCAGAGTCACCCGGCAACGCTGGTGAAGCTACGAGAGTACAACTGCGGTCTGGAAGGCCGTCTAACCGCACAGGTGGTGCTCCATGAAGTCCGCATCGATTCGTATTCCCCTCCTTTGTCTAGTTTCATTTGCTGCTTTTGCTCAGTTCAATGCGAGCTTACAGGGTACAGTTAGTGATACCTCGGGTGGCCTAATCCCTGGCGCTCACGTTAAGCTCGTGAACACTGGAACGAACGCAACCCTGGAAACGACGGCAAACGACCAAGGGTTCTACCGCTTCAATCAGCTTCCTGCAGGCACTTACAATCTCACTGTCGATGCCCCCGGATTTCAGGTCGGGACTGTGAGTGGCATTGAGGTGGCTTCCGACCTGCCGCAAAGCACGAACATCACCCTGCATGCTGGAGACATACAAACATCTACCACCGTCACTGCGGGGTCCATTCCTGCGCTGCAGACGGCGGACGCCACTGTGAGCGGGACTATCACCAGTCAGTCGATACAGGAACTACCCACGTTCGGCCGCGATCCGTACGAGTTAATTCGTACCATGCCTGGCATCGCCGGCACTGGCGGCCGAAGCGGAACGGGAGCCGCAGTCGCTTTAGGCAACACCACGGGGCCAGGTGGATCGAACACATCCATTTTCCAAACCGAAAACCAAGTGCAGATAAGCTCCAGCGGGCAACGCGTCGAACAGAACGTCTACCTCATAGACGGCGTCAACGTGAATAGCCTGGGCTGGGGCGGCGCCGCCGTGGTGACACCAAACTCCGAGTCTATTCAAGACATGACTGTCATATCGACCGACTATAATGCCGAAGACGGACGCGGCAGCGGCGCCCAAATCAAGACCACGACCAGGAGCGGCACCGACGAGTTCCACGGGAGCGCCGTGTTTCTCTATCAGGATCCGAATTTCAACGCCTACAATAAGTGGGGCGGCCCCAGTGGCGCCCTGCCAGTTCGCGTTCAAAACAACTATCGCCAATACGCCGGGAGTGTTGGCGGACCTATCATCAAGAACAAGCTATTCTTTTTCGCGTCCTACGAAGGCCTGCACAACAATACAACCACCTACGGTGAGGAGTGGGTTACTACGCCCCAATACCGGCAGCTTATCGTTCAAGATCGGCCGAATACGACCATCGGAAAGATCTTTTCTTCGGTCAATAACAACCCTCGGATATTACAGGTGTTGAACACGCCAACCACCACCTGTGCGGCGCTTTTTGGAGGCAACGCCGCCACCTCTTGCCGTGACGTCCCAGGTGGGCTCGATGTTGGATCTCCGGGTCCGGGTGTCGGCGCAGGAGATCCGTATTACCCGATTCCGACGGCGCCCGGATCAACGGGCGGTGGCTTTGACGGCATCCCAGATCTCGAGTATGTGCAGTATTATCTTCCTGCTCAGCAGATCGGAAACCAGTACAATGGCCGCGTCGACTACAGCCTGACATCCAAGGACCTGATCTTCGGCTCGGCGTACGTAACGCACCTGAATTCGGTCTCGGCCGATTCGGCTTCCGGCGGAGCACCGGATGCGGATATCGCTTTCAAGCCGCTGAATACCGCTGTTACTGTGGCCTATATTCACACCTTCGGCCCGACCATGGTCAACGAGCTTCGAGGAAATTTCACGCGCTTCGCCGATAACGGACAGACCGACAATCCGGGCATTAATTGGGGCATACCTCGGATCCAAGTGGAAGCTTATCCATTTGGGGACATTCAGGTAGCCGGCGCGCCCCAAGGACCTGATACTCCCGCCATCCTCGCGCAAAACAGCTATCAAGCCAACGACACCCTCACCAAGGTATGGGGCCGCCACAATGTCCGATTCGGCGGGCAATTCCGCTGGGAACAGGATAACGACAACCTATTGGGAGGGACCCGGCCTCTCTACTCCTTCTCGGGGCTTTGGAACCTTGCCAATAGCGCGCCGATTTACGAGGGAATCTATGCGGATGCTATTACGGGCGGTCCAGCAAACGCGGCCCGGTACTTTCGAGATCATGGCGATGCTCTGTTCGCCCAGGACGACTGGCACATTTCGCCCAGCTTCACTCTGAATCTAGGCCTGCGGTGGGAGTACTTCTCTCCACTAACGGAATCGCGAGGACAGTTGGAAAACATTTTCCTCGCTGCGACGGGACCATACCCGCTAGTAAATGCACAGGTGCGGCACGTCGATCAGCTTTGGAACTCCAACTGGAAGAACTTTATGCCCAAAGTCGGGTTTGCCTATGCACCGGCAATGGCTCAGGGGAGAGTCGTGGTTCGCGGTGGATTCGGTATCAGCTACAATCGCCAAAACGACAACATCTTCGCCAACAGTCGCGAGAACAATCCGGATTATTACAACTACGGTCTGTGTTGCGGAACGGCATCTCCTCCGTATAGCTTTGGTTCTCCGTTCGCCAATGGCGTCATCCAGTTCAATACCGGCACAGGCACGGCGCCCAACAGCTACCCGGCGAACCCGAATCTGGCGACTGGTGTGAATCCCATCAGCGGCACGCCCAACGCAATTGGCGGCGGCACACCTCCAGCCATTGAAATCTATGGTGCCTGGCCGAACACGCCGGATGCCTATACCTATCTATATTCCTTTGAAGTGCAGACGCAGCTGGCTTCCGGCCTGGTTCTAACTGTCGGTTATCAGGGTGCGAATAGCCGTCACCTGATCCGCTTGGTAAACCAGAACTTCTTATACCCGCAAAATGTCGGCAACCAGTCAAGCTACTTTTACGCGGTTTACATCCCGACTCCCGATGTGAACAGTTCCTACAACGGGATGAATGTGCATCTAGCAAAGCAGTTCTCTCACGGCTTCTCAGTGAACGCCACCTACACCTGGAGCAAGAGCATCGACATGCTTTCCTCGGAGGGTCCCGGCTTCATCACAAACCAAACCGATCCGGTTTATGCGCAAACGCAGGAATACGGACCTTCGGACTTTGACTCCCGAAATAGGTTCACCGCCAGCGGCTTGTGGAACCTTCCCATCTTTCCGCACAGCAAGGGTGTTATGAACGCCATCTTCGGAGGTTGGCAATTGGGCGGCATTCTCACCGCTTATTCCGGATTTCCTTGGACGCCTATCACAGGTTTTCAGAATTCGGTTGCGCCCGTCACCAGCGCGGCAACCATCAACCCCACCCGGCCTGTGCAGTATTACCACAATGCCAATCAAAGCGACCGATCGAACCAATGCTTTATCGACGGATGCACGTTCGGAGGAACCAGTCAGACGTCCAACATTGTGGGCACAAACTACTTCAATATTTCGAATCCTGGCCCTCCGGGAATCGGCAGAAACTCATTTCGAGGGCCCGGGTTCTACGCGACAGACGCCAGTCTCGCCAAGCGCTTCTCGCTTCCGTTCATCAACGAAGTAGCGTCATTTGAACTTCGAGGATACGCTTTCAACGTCTTTAATCAGCTGAACCTGATTCCATTCCAGTTCGGCGACCTCGACGCGCACGTGGAGAACGCCAACTTTGGACGACCCAGCGGCGCGTTGGCAGGCCGGTCAATCGAACTGCAGGCGCGATTCACTTTCTAGTTATATCGTTTCACTAAAACATAAACATATTGATCTGTTTCCTGCTACGCTGAGGCATGGCTGGAAAATCAAAACGATCAAAACTGATTTTATCGGACGAAGACCGAGCGGAACTGGAGCAGTTGGCGCGGTCGCGAGTCGTGCCGCAACGCGAGGCCCAGCGCAGCGCTATCCTGCTGGGGTATTACTCAGGGGAGAGCATTACCAGCATCGGCCGCCGCCTCGGGATGACGCGCCTCAGCGTTTCGAAATGGGTGGCAAAGGCCCTGGCGGTGGGTCCGATGGCGGCCCTGAAAGACAACTACCACCGTCCCAAAGTACCCGTAATTGGCGACGACGCCAAAGCCTGGGTGGTGCATGTGGCGTGCTCAAAACCGAAGGATTTGGGCTATGCGGCCGAAGTGTGGAGCCGGCAGGCGCTCGCGCTGCATGTCGGCCAGCACGCTGTCGAGGCTGGCTTCCCTGCGCTGTCCCGCGCGGCCAAGGCGACCGTACATCGAATTCTGGCCGAACAGCCGCTACATCCGGAAAAGGTCAAGTATTACCTGGAGCGGCGCGATCCGGATTTCGAGAACGGAATGCGGAAGGTCCTGATCGTATATCAGGATGTGGAGTTGCAGAATGCCAAGCGGGCCGCGGGCCAGACTGATTCCCGCATCATCACTGTTTCCGTGGATGAAAAGCCGGGTGTGCAGGGCCATCGGCAATACCGCGCCAGACCTGCCACCGGTGCCGGGCAAGCATCCAAAAATCAGCCGCGATCACGAGTACAGGAGACTGGGCACGTGTTCAATACTGGCCGCGTTGGATCTCCAGGACGGCCACGTCACCGCACGCGTGGAAGACCGTCACCGCAGTGTCGAATTCATTGGCCTCCTCTCCGACCTCGACGCCCGGTACCCTCCTGAATGCACCATCCGAATCATATTGGACAATCACTCGGCGCACATTTCCAAAGAGACGCAGGCCTTTCTCTCCAAGCACCCAAACCGTTTCCAGTACGTCCTCACCCCGAAACATGGCTCATGGCTCAATATCGTCGAGACGCTGTTCGGCAAAATGGCGCGAAGCTTTCTGCGGCATATCCGAGTGCAATCTTTGGACGAACTCAAAACCAGAATTCTCAAAGGTATCGCGGAAATCAATGCCGCTCCAGTCGTCCATCGTTGGAAGAATTTCAAGGCCCTCGCCCAGGACTAAACGGGATATGTTTTAGTGAAACGATATACTAGGGGTCACGCCGGTTGAAAAACCTTGCCGATGGCGCGTTGTATCGCCGGTGACTGCATGAACCACTTCCAGACAGTCCGCGAGCGAAGGTTCTCAGCGCTTAGCAGAATAATGCCTTGATCGATCCCAAGCACCTCAGGATCTACCCATCCTGATGGGGGATGAAAGGCATCCGCGAATCCGTATCTACCGTAGGCTACGTCACCGAAATCGCTGTGCATGGTTCGTAAGGCCGGCAGGCAAATCCGCGGCGCAAACATGAGCGATCCGCCGGCCGCGCAAGGAACGACTGTGCCGTCCAAATCACGCCTCGGATGCTTTGCGTCCCAGCCGCCCCAGATGATGTAGCCAATGGTGCTGTCGGAGGGTGTGACGCCCCACAAGTGTTCTGAGAAGCCTGGATAAAGACTGCGCAAGCTGAGGCAATAGTCACGATGAGCGTAAGTGGCAATCACCGAGTTTTGGAAATAGTTAATCCCGTAAAGCGGCCCATCTCGCAAGCTGGAGAAATCCAGGTACGCCTGTGGAAACTGGTGGGTGAAAATGGGCCCGCGTCCTATCCATCCATACCTGTCAAAGATGATCGGGTCGCGGCTGAAACGGAACCATGTGTCCACCGGAATAGCATTGGTCGGCGAGGCCAGGGCAAGTATGTGAAGAATGACGTTCTCGCGATAATCCACCCACGCCGGCGGCAAGAACCCCAACTCTGGCTTCCAGGCCATCCGCAGGAAACCCGACGGGGCATCCAGCATCCAGCCAAAGTTCACCCGCTCAAAAATCTGCCGCACGAGCTGAAATATCTCGCTATCGGCAGCGAAGCACTGTTGCGCAGTCAGCGCCCCGGCGAGAAGCAGCGCTGTGTCGATTGTGGACAACTCGCAATTCCACACGCGCTCGCCGGTCTTTCGATTGACGAAGTGATAATACCAGCCAAATTGATGGACCTGCTCAAAGGCTAAATGGCGCAGGGTGGCCCGAACGCGCTCCCGGGCGGAATTAGGGTCTACCCAGTTCCGATGTGACGCGATGCAACATGCCGTAAGAGCGAAGCCGGTTGCCGCCGTACTTGCGACATCCAACGAATGGCTTGTCCGCTGCCGGCCATCGACCGCGGCGCGATCAAGCACGAGCCCTGTATGCTTATCAGCTTGCTCCCAGAAATAGAGAAAGGCTCGCCGGGATAGGTCGTCGAGGAAATCGTCATCGTCGTCAGTTAAGGCAAAGCAGCGGGCAGCTGAAGGCAGGATTGGTGTGACAGCGGCTGCTTTCAGAAAATCACGCCGTGAAATGGCAGCCACACTCGCCAGAATAACGCCATCCGGGCGACCGATAACTCGTGTTTTCACGTGAACCGCGGCGCACTATTGGAGCCTTAAACTTGTGGTGTGATCAGGAACTTCATGGCCTTGGGATTTATGGTCATGATGCTCTATTCTCTGCCCGTAAATGGCCAAAACAAGCATGCCGCGGAGGAGCCCACCACGCTGTTGGTGCATGGCGAGGCCACGGTCTCAGTCGAGCCCGATATCGCTGAACTTGACGTGGGAATCCTCACGCAAGCCCAAACATCGCAGGCAGCTGCTGATCAGAATGCCACGAAAGCCAAACAGGTTGTCGCTGTATTGCAGCGGTTGGTGGCTCCTGGCGACATCAAGTCGGTGAATCTCTCAGTCAACCCGAACTACCGGTACGGCAAAGATGGTGGTGCCGGCGTGGTCACCGGTTACACGGCGAGCAACACCATTCGAGTGGCCGTCCGGGATCTCTCCCAACTACGGAAGGTGATTGAGGCGGCTACGCAAAGCGGAGCAAGCAGTATCAATCGGCTGGCGTTCGATCTCAAAGACGAGAAGGCTGCCCGTGCGCGAGCGTTAGCAGAAGCTGCCGGACAGGCACAGGCCGGGGCGGAAGCTCTTGCCTCCTCGTTGAAGCTTCGAATTGGCAGGCTTACCCGCGTTGAAGAGGTACAGCCCGTCGTCATCTCACCCGCGCGCGAAGTCGAGGCGTCCGCCTTGCAAGAGACTTTCGCACACCAGGAGGCGATCTCGCCAGGCACGATTCAGATTCACGCGAGCCTCAACCTGATCTACGCGGTTTACCAGCGTTAGTCTCCAAGCACTGTCGCGTCTAACAGGAGTGCTGGCGCAGACCGTCCCGCAAGGATGAGCATGAATCGTCGCCATTTCGTAGAAACACTAGTCGCCGCCGGTGTGGCTGGCAGCCTCCCGGCAGCCCCGCCGGCAGAGGTGAAACAGGATCAACTGGTTGCGTTCGAGAATGGGCGGCTCCATTCGAAGAGCAATCCCTCCAAGGGCGAGAGCTATACGGAGGTGATCCGCCGCAGTGGCCAGCCCGGAATCGTGGCGCAAGCCGAAGCCCAGCCGGGTGAGGAGAAGGATAAGTATTCGATGTACGCTTTCGGGGCTCAGTTTGCCGAGGTACGCGTTGACGCGGATTTGGGACAGGTGCGCGTCTCACGGATGATCGGTTGCTTCGCCGCCGGATCCTGAATGCGAAGACAGCACGGAGCCAGTTGATCGGCGGCATGGGGTGGGGAATCAGCCTGGCTCTTTACGAGCACGCCGTGATGGACAAGAAGCTGGGCCGCTGGGTGAACAACAACCTGGCCGGGTATCACATCCCCACGAACGCAGACGTGGGCGATGTGGATGCCTTCTGTGTGGACGAAGAGGACACCCATATCAACCCACTGGGAGCCAAAGGGATTGGGGAAATTGGAATCACCGGAGCGGGGGCAGCCGTGGCCAATGCGGTCTTTCACGCCACCGGAACTCGGGTAAGGGACCTGCCGATCACGCCTGACATGCTTCTGACGACATGAGTTAGTCTGCAGAACTTGCAGATTCGGGCCGGGCCACCGGAAAAAGCCGCAGCCGGAAATCTCCGACGGGTTACCATCAAGCGCTTCTAAATCAGCGGCCCGCTTAAGTCCAAAAGAGTTATCAGTCGCCCCATCGCTATCCGGAGGGCGCCAAGCAGCCGTACGAAATGGAAGCTGGATTGCGACGCCAAGTCTGCACCGTCCCTGATGCAAGAGGGTCGCCTCCCTAACACGATGGAAACCAACGTCCTTTCACCCAGCCGCGCACCCCAGCGGGCTACGAAGCGGATTGGGAAGCCCCGACTCATGATTGCGGATGACCACACGCTAGTGCTCCAGGGAATACGGAGGCTTTTGGAGAACGACTTTGAGTTGGTCGGAGCGGTGGAGGACGGGCGCGCTCTTTTGCGTAAAGCGCCCGCGCTCCGACCCGACGTGATCCTATTGGATATTTCAATGCCACTGCTGAATGGGATCGACGCATGCCACCAATTGGTTAAGTCGCAGAGGCGCGTGAAGGTGGTTTTCTTGACCATGCATTCCGAGAGGGTGTATGTGGAAGAAGCTTTCCGTGCGGGCGGAGCAGGGTATTTACTAAAGAGTTCAGCGGCAGCCGAACTCCCGGAAGCCATCCAGGCGGTAATTCGTGGCGAGCGATACATCACTTCCCGGATTGATTGGAATCCCACGGCCATCAATCTAAGCGGTGCGGCATCTGCGAAACTCACTCCACGTCAGCGGGAAGTACTTCAACTGATTGCCGAAGGCCGAGCTAATAAAGAGATAGCTGCCTTGATGCATTTGTCGGAAAAGACAGTGGAGTATCACAAATCCGCGATCCGGCGCGAATTACTGCTTAACTCGACCGCCGAGTTGACTCGGTTTGCGATTAAACATCGGATTATCGGTACCTACCCAGGGGGCCGGGGGTACGCTGAGGAGTTGCACAGGGTGGTTCCATGGCCGCGAACTGGTGAATAATCGAAGCCAAAGGCGTGCTGGGGTTCAATGAGCCGCAGGGAGTGATGTCAAGTCCGCCATAACTGTAATCGAGCCGAGCCCGTCCAGACGAGCTGCCGATAGACTGGCACCCCGCAACCGACCCAAGGCTCACCGCGTGGCAATCCGTGCATTATCTGGTTCGAGCGCTGGAGACATCGCTCGGGAACTCAATCCACTCCTGCGGGGTTGGATTGAATACTACGGCCGTTATGCTCGCTCGGGACTGTACCCATTGTTCCGGTACATCAATTTGAGGCTCCGGGCATGGGTGATGCGCAAGTTTAAGCGCTTTAAACACCGCACAATCCAAGCGAGTCGGTTCTTACAACGACTGGCCGAGGAACGTGTGGATCTCTTCGTTCACTGGCGGATCGCTTTGGCCGGCACGTTTGCCTGATGGGAGCCGAGTGAGGCGAGAGCCTCACGCTCGGTTCTGCGAGAGGCTGGGGGTGAAATTCCCCCGGCCTACTCACCCCGTGCGACCTTGGCGCTATTTACCACCTCCAGCGCCGCGTAGTAGGATGGCTCCTCGCCTGGCCGGAAAGGATAGTCTCCGGCCAGGCCGAGACATCCCGCGAAAATGCCCGTCAATCGCACTTCCGGCAAAGCAAAATCAGGTAGGGTTATTGGCCAGGCACAGAAAGCATCAAAAATGTTGCGGGTCGGGCTTTATGCCCGTGTCTCCACGCTCGACCAGCAGACTCTTCCCATGCAGATGCGCGCGCTACGCGAGTACGCCTCAAGTCGCGATTGGACTGTTGCGCTACAGGTAAAAGAGGTTGGCTCCGGAGCCGTTGCGCGTGAACAGCGCCAACAACTGATCGATGCGGCGCGGCGACGCGAGATCGATGTCGTGCTGGTGTGGCGCTTGGACCGCTGGGGCCGTTCATGCTGGACTTGGTGGCAACTCTGCGGGAACTCATTGACATCAACGTTGGGTTCGTGTCGCTCACAGAAGCGCTTGATCTGACCACATCAACCGGCAGAGCAATGGCCGGCATGCTATCAGTTTTTGCCCAGTTCGAACACGACATCCTCCGCGAACACGACATCCTCCGCGAACGCGTCCGTGCCGGCTTGGACCATGCCCGGCAAAACGGCACGCGTCTCGGGCCGACCTGCCACAGCGGCCATTAAAGCCGCCGAAGTTTACAAACTGTTCCGCCGGGGAGTTAGTAAATCCGAAATCTCGCGACGCCTTGAGATCGGTCGAACTTCCGTCCGCCGCATCTTAGCTCAGAAAAAAACCTGATCGCGCGGCTTTACGCACGCTCACCGGAAACTCACCTCCGCCTTCCGCACATTATGCGCCAGCGGTGCTCGTGGTCAAGGGTTCGCATTCGCTGCGATATCGCGCCCTTGACCGCTCCGCGCACGCTGGCGCCTTGCTCCGCCAAGCGGGAGTCACTCAACGACTCTCGCGCCAAAGGAGCTTACGATGTCCACCGTCACAACACTTACACGCCGCGAGCAGCTGATCCTCGAACATTTGCCGCAGGTGCGCTTGCTTGCCCGTCGGGCCTACGATCGCCGTCACCGGCAAGTCGAGTTTGACGACCTCTACCAGGCCGCGTCCTTGGCCTCATCCATGCCGTTGATCGCTTTCAGCCTGAGCGTCAGTGCTTGCTCAGAACCCTGGCCGATCACCGCATCCGGGGAGCGATTCTCGACTACCTCCGCCAGCTCGATCCGTTGCCTCGGTCCATCCGCCGTTTCGCTCGACTCCGCGAGGAAGCCGAACTTCGCCTGGAAGCGTGACCTCGGCCAGCGGCCGGGCGAATCCGAACTCGCGGACGCGTTGAACCTTCCGATCCGGACTTGTAGCCAGCTTGATCGTGCTGTCCGCGCCGCCCAACCCCACAGTTTGGAAGCAGTGCCGGAGTCGGCGATCGCCCGGCGCCCATGATCCATACCGCGTTGAACGCCTCAACTGGTGACGACCTCGCCGTTCACGTGGCGGGCGCCGTCATCCTTCCGAGTCCCATTTGGGATTTGGCTGGCTCTGGTTGCCGGTTCTCTCCATTGCCTTGCCCTTGTTCTCTCGGGCACAGCTTCGCTTTACGACCTCCCCGGTCTAGCCGCGCCCGGCAGCGCGGCGGTCTTCTGCTTCCGCTAACGCGGCCCTGCGGGTTCCGGTTCCTCCCCCATCGCTCACGCGACCGGCCGCCGCCTCCTTGTGACTTGAAGCATCGTTTGGCCGCGGCAGGAAGCATCGATTGGCCGGAGGGGACCTGTAAGTCCTTCAGAATCGCGAGGCAGAGGGCATGGAGCTTGGCCCCAGGACCATCGTTTGGCCAGAAGTTCAAGAAATGGAAGCATCGCTTGGCCAGGAGTGCAAACTACAAAAGCTATTGATTAATGTTTCAGAAGGCTATATGCTGTATGTGTGGTTAGTAGCACACGTACATGAGTGAGACGCCGGAGCAGGTCAAGAAGTGGTTTCAGTCCGCGGCGCAGAAGCTGGCACCAGCCGTTGCTGGATCGCTCTCATTGCGGAAGAGCCCATGCATCCGCAAAAACTGTGCCGCCTGCGCCCGCGGAGAGGGCCATGCCAGTTACGCCCTATATGGGAGGCTCAAGGGAAAGCGGTTTTCGATCTATGTTCCCGAGGACCTTGTGCCGCAGATTTCTGAAGCAATCGCAAACGGTCAGCGCTTGCAAGAGCTGTTGAGTGAAGCCGCTCTTCGTTATACGCAGGCACTGAAAGAGAAGCGTAAGAGGGAGACTCGCGAGTAACGCCACCGCACGGCGTAGGGAGTGCCTGATGTTGGCTGAGCAGGATTTCGTCGCATGGGCAATGCGGATTGGACTCTCCGATCGCACGCTGGGGGTGATTGCGCGAATCCGGTCCTCCGAACCATCTCGACGCGTCGGAGGTGGCCGTGCGAACGTCACCGGACGTTACCCCAGCAAGAAGATGGGGGTCACGATTCAGTTCGAAAGTCATCGTGTCGAACTCCCCACAGTATTCGAACTGGAGCACGATAAGACCGTGTTGGAGTACTACGATCAGGTTGCACCGATCAAGCTAGACTACTATTCGGCCGAGGGGAGGCGCTTGGCTGTCGCTCACACGCCGGACTTCTTTGTCATTCGCGATGATCGCGCCGGCTGGGAAGAGTGTAAGACGGAAGAAGAGTTGAAGAGGCTGTCGGAGAGGAATCCCCACCGATATCGCCGCGAAGAAGACAGATGGACGTGTCCGCCCGGTCATCAGTATGCGCAACTCATCGGTCTGTATTACCGGTTGCGGTCATCGGCGGAGATCAACTGGCTCTTTCAGCGGAACATTCATTTTCTCGAAGACTACCTTCGGTCGGAGCCACAGGTCTCATCTCTTCGCAAACAGCGGGCACTGGCTTATGTGGCGGCTCAACCCGGATGTTCGCTCACCGATCTGTTTCACTCAACCGACGGACAGCTCACGCGGGACGACATCTACACTCTCATTGCAACCGGCGACATCTATGTCGATCTACTCTCCGCCGTTCTGCCAGAACCGGAGAGGGTGACGGTCTGGCTGGAGAAGCCGCGGAACGCGCCTTCTTCGGATTCATCACTAAGCCTCCGGACTGGCACGACCTTAGACTGGGATGGCAGAACCTGGACGGTCTTGAACCCGGGCCTCAGTGCGGTAGTTCTACGCGGCGACGACGGAACGATCACAGATGTTCCGTCAGACATATTTACTGAAGCCGTTCAGCAGAGCCGTATTCGCATTGTGGGCAACCGCCCGGTGGTGGTCACCGCTGAGATGCAGCAAGAGCTCCTGGTGGCGGGTGAGGCGGAGCTAGAACAGGCAACCCGCCGCTTTCGCATTGTGTCGAAGGCTCTGCGCAAAGAACGGCATGAGTTTGTGCCGGATCGAACCTTGCGGCGTTGGATTGCGGCCTACCGTGCGGGAATCGAACAACACGGCAATGGCTTTATGGGTCTTCTGCCGAAGCCGAATCACGGCAACCCGGGAAGCAAACTTTCCGAAAGGGCGGGCCTGCTCATGCAGGAGTTTATCGTTTCAAACTACGAATCGCTCAAACAGAAGACGATCTTTGCGGCCTGGTCTGCGTTGAAGCTAGCCTGCGATCGTGAGGTAATCCCCGCTCCGAGTTTTAAGACTTTCAGTGTTGCCGTCCATCAGCGCCCTGGCGCGGAGCAAACACAGAAGCGCCAAGGCAGCCGTGCGGCCTATCAAGTTCAGCCATTCTTCTGGGAGTTGGAGCAGCGCACTCCGCGCCACGGCGACCGGCCATTCGAGATTGGACACATGGATCATACACAGGCCGACGTCTGGGTGGTTTGTTCGCAGACGGGTCGCCTCCTCGGTCGTCCATGGCTGTCGCTTCTGGTGGACGCATTCTCGCGTCGCATGCTGGCGCTGTACCTGACATTCGATCCCCCCAGTTACCGCTCAGCGATGATGATCCTTCGGGAGTGTGTGCGCCGGCATGGCCGCCTTCCGCAGACGTTAGTACTCGATGGCGGCAAGGAGTTTGAGAGCGTCTACTTCGAAACGCTGCTGGCTCGGTGCGAAGTTACGAAAAAGACGAGACCACCGGCAAAGGCTCGCGTCGGTTCTACCTGCGAACGGTTATTCGGCACCACCAACAAGCAGTTCCTTCATAACCTGGCCGGCAATACGCGGGCTGCTCGCAACACTCGCCAGATAACAAAGAGCGTTGATCCCCGGAACCACGCAGCGTGGACTTTCCAGGTCCTTTACCAGATGTTGACGGAGTACACCTACGAGGTTTACGACACACTCGATCATCCAGCGTTAGGGCAAAGTCCTCGCGAGGCTTTTACCTCTGCCTTCGCGGAGACTGGCAACCGGGCACATCGCAACATTACTTATGATCGCGACTTCCTCATCTTTACGTTGCCCACAACGCGCAAGGGCACGGCGAAGATCACGGCTGGCCGGGGCATGAAGCTTAACAACCTTTATTACTGGTCAGAACACTTTCGCAATCCCACCTGGCAGACTCAGCAAGTGCCAGTTCGCTATGACCCATTCGATGTCGGCACCGCCTTCGCGTTTTTGGACCGGCAGTGGATTGAGTGCCATTCGGAATACTATGTCAGTTTGCATGGCCACTCAGAACGGGAGGTTCATCTGGTCAGCGAGGAGTTGCGGAAACAGCGGCGGAACCATTCCGGACAGTTCGCGGTGACGGCGAAAACGCTTGCCGAGTTTCTGGAATCTGTCGAAGTGCAAGAAGAGATTCTGGTTCAGCGCTTGAGCGACCTGGAAGCGAGGTCCTATCATGCTCAATCCGATTCTCCGGCACTGTCCATTGCCGTTGGCACCTTGATGCCGCACCCGTCCACAACATTGGCTTATGCGCCGATATCGGTAGAACCAGCAGCAACCTTCGTCACCTATGGGGAGCTTTGATGAGCCTTGATGGATTCAACTCCGCCGCGCCTCGACTGATCGAGAGGCTCAACCAGTTTCGCGACTTCACCATGGCACACCCGCGTTTGTTGACGGCTCGCGACGAGTTGATGGATGCCATTGAAGGCGCGACGCCTGGTTCACTTGTACTCGTCATCGGGCCGACTGGCGTTGGCAAGACAACCCTTCGAATGAAGGTCGAACACCTCCTGCTTCAACAGATCACCACATTGCTAAAGGCCGATCCCAGCCGTCTTCCTTACGTCAGCCTGGAGGTCCCTCCGACACGCACGGGACGCTTCCGCTGGCGCGACTATTTCGGCCGGCTGCTGGTGGCCATGAATGAGCCGCTGATTCATTCAAAGACGGTACGTACTTCTTCGGGCACGCAGACGTTGACCTCGTCGATCGGCGGCGATACCGACCTTAGCTTTGCCGCCGAACAAGCGCTCCGTTACCGGCGTCCGCCAGTAGTTTTCGTCGATGAAGCACAGCATTTGGCAAGGATCGCTTCCGGACGCAGGCTTTCGGATCAGCTGGATGTGATCAAGTCCATCGCGAATCGGACGGGGACCGTGCACGTGTTGCTGGGCACCTATGAGTTACTCGCGTTTCGCAATCTCAGTGCTCAGTTGAGCCGTCGCTGCCTCGATCTGCACTTCCCGCGCTATCGGGCTGATTCTGCATCCGACCTGCAGGTCTTTCAAAGCGTCCTACTCACCTTTCAGAAGCATCTTCCGTGCGATGGCGCAGACCTCTTAGCGATGTGGGAGTTTCTCTACGAACGCTCTGTCGGATGCGTCGGAATCCTGAAAGAGTGGCTCGTGCGCGCTTGCGTTCGCTCGATCCGGCATGGTGACACGTCGCTCACCTGTCAGCATCTCGAAACAACGGCCCTGTCGATCTCGCAATGTGAAAAGATCCTTGCCGAGTCTCGTGAGGGTGAAACACGGCTCAACGATACCGAAGACTCCAAGCTGCGCTTCCGCACGCTTCTCGGTATTGAGTCGCACATAGTCGCGGCCGCCCAAGCCCCCCCGGTGCGTTCGGCGAACCGGAAGAACGTCAGACTTGGCCAGCGAAGTCCTCGTCGAGATCCGATCCGGGAGAAGGGCACGGCAGTCTATGCCTAATGACGCTCTCTATGAGCAGTGGGAGTCTGGTCCGGCTCGCTGGGTCCAGCGAAGCTATCTGTACTCTCTGGCGCCCATTGGCGTCGGGACCCCGGCGGTAGAGAGCTTCACAGGATACATCGCCCGCCTGGCGGCGGCGCACAGCGTTGAAACCGGAACCTTGGTGAATCATGAACTGCTGCCGCGGATTCCTTTCACGAAAGGCTCCTCCGCCGGTTGTGCTCCGTCGAAGCTTCCCACTTCCTTCTTTCTCAGCGCATTCCCGCTGAATGGCCTCGGGGAACGTCCACGGCTTTGGGTCTCCTTACTCGAGGAGCTTACCTGCGTTAACCGGCTCGATCTTCTTACTTGCCTTCCTTGGGCCAAAGTACTCTCTTGCGTACACCTACTGCGGACTCAACGTGCCTGGTGCCCTTTCTGCTACGGGCCCGCGCGAGAAGCTGGGCCAGGCACATATGAAAGATTGCTGTGGACCTTTCAAGCGGTTACCGTCTGTCCTACGCACCGCTGTTCGCTCGAATCGATCTGCCGATCTTGCGGTCAAACCCAGTACGTCTTCTCCCCGAGATCCCAAGCCGGTTACTGTTCACGTTGTCAATGTTGGTTGGGGCGTGAGGTCGAGACAGGTGATAGCGAGTTGGCCGAGCAGATTTATATCGCCGAGATGATGGGCGACCTTCTGGCGGCAGGTTCATGCCTTCCAACCGGATTCGGACTGGGGCACTTTCAGGAGAACACTCAGCACCTTCGCAAGCATCGTCTTCATCGCCGCGTCGTTCTGGCAGGCAATGGCCGCCATTGGATTAGAGAGGGGAGTGCGCCGCGCATGGACTCTCTCGTCCTTCTCGCGCTAAGCCACGGGGTCTCGATGCTTAGCCTGCTTTCGGAAAAGATCGCCGTCGCCCCTGCCTTGGCCAACTCCAATCACTCTCTTCATGCGCATTTTCGCGTGCCCGACTTAGCCGTTGAGGAAGCTCTGGGGGCAGCGCTTTCTGAAGACACTCCACCATCGCTTCTGGCCATTTCGGCGCGCCTGGGTTATCGAACTATCGTGCCGCTGCAGAATCGGTACCGGGGCCTTTGCAATCAGATCGTGGCGAAAAGAAAGTGGCTGGTAAAGATGTCCCCGCCTCCGGTTCCCGTGCCGATTCCCCGGGCGCGAATCGAAGCCGCCTTGGCAAAGGCGTTGATCGAGGGCGTGCCGATCAGTATGGAATCGATCGCCGCAAGCATCGGGTTGAAGAACAAGAGACGCCTTTATAAAAGTTTCCACGATCTGCGTAACGCGATCATCGCTAACAACAGGCGGTTTAGACAAGAACGGTCGAATGCCATGGAACATGCATTACGGGCCGCGTTCGCTGAGACTCCTGTTCCTACCGTGACAGAGGTAGCTCGTCGCCTTGGCTTCAAATTCGTCACGCCGATTACGAAGCGGTTCCCCGATCTGTCCTTGGCCCTCAGGCAAAAGCGTCGAATCGCCTCCACCATCTGACACACGCTCCGTGCAGGCGAAGCCATTCCGTGATTCTCCCATCAGGATGTACGCCTCTGGGTTGCGAACCTGTTTGATCTGGAGATCGTGCCACGCTTCAACCGCACTCCTACCGTTGCGGACACTAAGGCACACTGGTTGGTTTCCTACTGCCGCCGTCACGGTTGGGCACTGCTGCGCTTGACGGCCTGACGGCCTAGCCGCGTCCTGCGCTCGCCTGCGTTCTGCTTAGTCGGCTCCCCCAAACGGTTTCCGCCCTCTCGGGTTCGCGCGCGGTCGCCCGCCGGAAGCCCGTCCGGTCCCCCCAACAAAGCACTTCGACTCACCGCGTTGCTCTTGGAAGCGATCTTCGCTTGCTTTCGGGTGCCCCAACCGAAAACGGGGCAAAAGGAGAAACAACATGTACCTCAATAGCGTGACCTTAACTGGATTCCTCGGCGGCGATGCCGAGACCCGTACTTCAAAGAACAACAGCAGCTTCACAACCTTTTCGTTGGCAACGAAGACCTCGTGGAAGGACCGCGAGACCGGTGAATGGAGTTCGCATACGGAGTGGCACCGAGCCATCGTATTCGGCCGGCTCAGCGAGATGGCCGCCACTTTAAAGAAGGGTGATCAAGTTCAGATCCAGGGTCAGCTCCGGACGCGTGAATACGACAAGCCTGTCGACGGAAAGAAAAAGGCGACAGTCAAGCAGCGCATCACGGAGATTCACGTGACGTCAGTTCTCAAGCTGGACTGCACCTGGAAGAACACCGAGGCGACCGATACACCAGAGGAGGTCGCCTAATGCCAGGCGGATTAGCCAATCTCTCACGGAGCTCGCGTTCACAACGCGGGCTCTTCGCCCTTTCTGCACCTCTCGGAAGCATCGCTTGGCCAAAACGGCCAAACGATCGTTCAAGTCACACTCCTTGGGGTCCCTCCCAAAAAGCAGGCCTTGGCTTTGGGAGCGGCTTCGCTCGCTTTCCGGGTGCCCCGAGAGACATCGGGAGCAGATCAAAGGAGAACCTTTTATGTACCAGAACCGCGCCTCTCTCATCGGATTTCTCGGCAAAGATGCCGAAGTCCGTACCACAAATTCGAAAACCTCGTTCACCGTCCTGTCGCTTGCAACGAAGCGGAGTTGGAAGGATCGCGAATCGGGCGAGTATCAATCGCAGACCACTTGGC